>NZ_JARVKT010000026.1:0-96628 GCF_029809455.1 Micromonospora sp. DH14
CGCCGGGCCGCGCCGCGCCGGGTGGGGTGGGGGTACGGGGTGGGGCGCTAGGGTCGGGGGATGGCGCGACGGGTGGTGGTGGCGTTACTCGGGCCGGTGCACTGGTCGCCGCCGGGCGTTGACCTGGCGGAATGGCGAGCGGCTCTCGCGGAGGACGTCATCGACCTGCTGGCCACGCTCAACGAGGTGGAGGTCGCGGTAGCGGTGACCCCGTCCGACCGGGCTCTGGCCGACGCGCTGGTGTGGCCCGGTACTGCGGTGTACGAGGTTGCCGAGCCGACGCCGAACGCCGTGTTCGCCGCGTTGGAGGGCTACGACCAGGCGGCGGTGCTGGTCAGCGACGTGCCTGACCTGCCCGCCCTGACCGTCGGCAAGCTGCTGCGCCCACTCACCACCCGACCGGTCGCGGTGGCTCCGGTCGAGGGAGGCGGCCCGGGTCTGCTCGGGGTCGCGGTACGACTGCCGGCGCCGGAATGGCTGCCGACGCTGGAGCTGGGCACGGCGACGCCGGCTGAGGCGCGCGCCAATGCTCCGCGCCCGGGTGACGTGGCGGTCACCGCCGGGTGGCGACGACTGCGGGGCCCGGCCGACCTGGCCACGCTGGACCCGGCCTTCGAGGGTTGGGAAGCGACCCGCGCACTGCTCTCCGGGTCGACCCGACCCGCCTGAACCGTCAGCCTGGCCTGCCCCCCGATCCGGCCTGCCCCCCGGTCCGGCCTGCCCCCCGGTCCGGTCGGCCCTCACGGTCCGGTCGGCCCTCACGGTCCGGTCGGCCCTCACGGTCCGGTCGGCCCTCACGGTCCGGTCGGCCCTCACGGTCCGGCCGGATCCGCTGACCTGCTGAACACGCGCCCGGGGCCCCCGCTGTCGATCATGCGGGAACCCCGGGGCGCAGGCCGTCGACGCGCGGACGTCAGGACTTGGCGTCACCCTCGCCGTCGGTCTCGTCCGACGGACCGGACTGCCCCGACGGACCGGACTGCCCCGACGGACCGGACTGATCCGAAGGTCCTGACTGGCCCGAGGGGCCCGGCTGACCGGGGGCCTTCTCCTCAACCCCGCCGGGGGCGGTGAAGTCGAAGTTGTCCAGCTCGCTGAGGTCCATGTCGTTCATCGCGAAGGCGACCGGGTCGGCGAAGTCGTCGTCCGACGGGAGCAGGTCCGGGTGGCCCCAGACCGCGTCGCGGCCCTCGATGCCACGGTGCTGGGTGAGCGCCGCCCAGAGCGCCGCGGCCTCGCGCAGCCGGCGGGGACGCAGCTCCAGGCCGACCAGCGCGGCGAAGGTCTGCTCGGCGGGACCGCCGGCGGCCCGGCGACGGCGGAACGCCTCGCCCAACCGGACGACGTTGGGCAGCCGGTCGCTGGCGGCGCTGTCGACGACGTGGCACACCCACCCCTCGACCAGGGCGAGCGCGGTTTCCAGGCGAGCCAGTGAGGCCTTCTGCGCCGGGGTGTCCTCCGGGGTGAAGATGCCCTCCAGGGCGATCGCCTGCATCGACTCGGGGTCGGTCGGGTCGACCCGGCCCATCGCCTCCTCGATCGCCTCCCGGTTGACCCGGATGCCCGAGGCGTACATCTCGACGGCGCTGAGCACGTGACCACGCAGCCACGGGACGTGCTGGAACAGCCGCTGGTGGGCGGCCTCGCGCAGCGCCACGTAGAGGCGGACCTCGTCCTCGGGCAGCTCCAGGCCCTCGCCGTACGCCCGGATGTTGGCCGGGATCAGCGCGGCCGTGCCGGCCGGGCCGAGCGGCAGCCCGATGTCGCCGGCGGAGAGCACCTCCGCGGCGAGCGAACCGAGGGCCTGGCCCAACTGGCCGCCGAAGAGCGCGCCACCGAGGGAGGCCACCATCGACTGCATCGGGCCGAGCTGGGCGCGCGCCTCCGGTGGCACCAGGTCGCCCATCGCGCCGACCATCCGGCTGGCGACGGGGTCGCACAGCTTGCGCCACACGTCCAGCGTCTTGAAGATCCACTCGTTGCGGTTCCACGCAACGGGGTTCTGGATGCCGGAGGGCCACGCCGAGGCGGGCTCCAACCACAGGTCGGCCAGGCGCAGCGCCTCCTCGACCGCGTTGCGTTCGTACATCGACACCGCCGGGTCGCCGGCGGCCGCGAGCTGGCTGGCCGCAACCTGCCGGGCCAGGTCCCAGTTGACCGGCCCGCTGCCCGGCGCGGAGAGCAGGTGCTGCAACTGCGACATGAACTGCTGCATCTGCGCGGGATCGTTGGGGTCTGGTGGCTGCCCACCCGGGAGCGCGAAACCGAACGGAATATCAGGCACGACATCTACGGTACGCGGACCGCGCCCCAGGTCGCCGCCGCTGGCGTTGCGCTGAGGGCGAAGTCGCGCGGCGCATCCGCCGGGTGACCCGGGCCCGGTCGGTACGCTCTGCGGCATGAGACGTCGTGGCCTGACGGTCCTGCTCGGTGCCCTGTTCACCGCCCTGTTGAGCATCGGGGTGCTCCGGGTGCCGATTCCGTACGTGGTGCTGGGCCCGGGTCCGACCGTCAACACCCTCGGGACGGCCGACGGTAAGGAGGTCATCCAGGTCTCCGGTCGGGAGACCTCGACCTCGGCGGGCCAGTTGCGGCTGACCACGGTGGGGGTGCAGCCCACGGTGCGGTTGCGTGGGGCGATCGCGGGCTGGTTCTCCGATGACGAGGCGGTGGTGCCGCGCGAGCTGGTCTACCCGCCGGGGGAGTCGACGGAGCAGGTCGAGCAGCGCAACGCCGAGGACTTCAAGGCGTCACAGACCAGCGCGGAGACCGCCGCGCTGCGGAAGTTGGGCTTCCCGGTGCAGGTGGTGATCAAGACGGTGGCCGGGGACGGCCCGTCGGCCGGGGCGTTGAAGGCGGGCGACCTGATCACCTCGGTCGACGGCCAGCCGGTGCCGGTGGCCGCGAAGGTCACCGAGCTGGTCCGGGCGAAGCCGGCGGGCACGGCGTTGACCATCGGCTACACCCGTGACGGGGTGCCGGCCACCGCGACGGTGACCAGTCAGGAGCAGGACGGCCGACCGCGGATCGGTGTCGAGATCGATCAGCAGCAGCCGCATCCGTTCACGCTCGGCATCGACCTGGGCGACATCGGTGGGCCGAGCGCCGGTCTGATGTTCGCCCTGGGGATCGTGGACAAGCTGACCCCGGCCGACCTGACCGGCGGTCAGGTCATCGCCGGCACCGGCACCATCGACGACGAGGGCGCCGTCGGCCCGATCGGCGGTATCGCCCAGAAGCTGGTCGGCGCCAAGCGTGCCGGGGCCAAGGTCTTCCTGGTACCGGCGGACAACTGTGCCGAGGCGGTCCGCAATCCGCAGCCCGATCTGCCGCTGTTGCGGGTGGGCTCGTTGGACGAGGCGATGACCGCTCTGGAGACGTTGCGAGCGGGTGGCCAGCCGACGCGTTGCTGACGGGTGTGACCGTGCCCCGACACGCTCAGGAACACCCCGTACTCTGGGTGCCTGGTCGGAGCCGATCATATCGAGCGTGCGGAGCCAACAGTGGTCATGCGTAGCAGCAGCCCCCTTCCGAGGATGAGCCGGCGCGGGCGCGTCACGATCGCCGTCCTGGTCGGGGTGTTCGTGCTCTTCACCCTGCTCGGCTGGGGTGTGCAGGCGTGGACCGACTGGCTCTGGTTCGACGAGGTCAACTACACCGAGGTCTTCACCGGTGTCCTGCTCACCCGGCTGGTGCTGTTCCTCGCCATCGGCCTCGGCATGGCGGTGATCGTCGGCGGCAACCTGTGGCTGGCCTACCGGCTGCGCCCGCGACTGCGTCCGCACTCGGTGGAGCAGGCGACCCTGGAGCGCTACCGGATGGTGCTCACCCCACGGCTGGGCACCTGGATCTCGCTGACCGCCGCGGTGGTCGGGCTCTTCGCCGGCCTCTCGGCGCAGAACCGGTGGAACCAGTGGCTGCTCTTCCGCAACGGCGGTGACTTCGGCATCAAGGACCCGGAGTTCGGGGTCGACATCGGCTTCTACGTGTTCCAGTTGCCGTTCTGGCGGTACCTGCTCGGGGTCGCCTTCACCGCTGTGGTGCTGGCCGTGATCGGCGCGCTGGCGGTGCACTACCTCTTCGGCGGCGTCCGCCTGCAGGGCGTCGGCGACCGGATGAGCAACGCGGCCCGCGCCCACCTGAGTTCCCTGGTCGCGGTCTTCGTGCTGTTGAAGGCGGTCGCGTACGTGCTGGACCGGCGGGCGATGCTGCTGGAGTACAACGAGGGCGCCAAGTTGTACGGCGCGGGCTACGCCGACGTCAACGCGTTGCTGCCGGCGAAGGAGATCCTCGCCTACATCTCGATCGTGGTGGCGATCGCGATCATCGTGTTCTCCAACGCCTGGATGCGGAACCTGGTCTGGCCGGGCATCTCGCTGGCGCTGCTCGGCGTGTCCGCGGTGGCCATCGGCGGCATCTACCCCTGGGCGGTGCAGACGTTCGAGGTCAAGCCCAGCGCCAAGGACAAGGAAGCGCCGTACATCCAGCGCAGCATCGACGCGACGCGGGCGGCGTTCGGGTTGGCGGCCACCGAGACGACCCCGTACGCGGCGAACAACCTCACCCCACCGGGGAACCTGGCCACCGACACGTCGGTGGTGTCGAACGTGCGGCTGCTCGACCCGCAGCTGGTCAGCGAGACGTACACCCAGCTCCAGCAGGTGCGTGGCTTCTACGACTTCGGTCCGAAGCTGGACATCGACCGGTACGGGGTGAACGGGAATGTCTCCGATTACGTGGTCGGCGTCCGGGAGATCAACTACGGCGAGCTGACCGACCAGCAGAACACCTGGATCAACCGGCACACCGTCTACACCCACGGGTACGGGCTGGTGGCCGCACCGGCCAACCAGGTGGTCTGCGGTGGGCAGCCGTTCTTCGTCTCCGGCTTCCTGGGCGAGAAGACCCAGGAGGCGTGTTCCTCGCAGACCGAGCAGATCCCGGCCAAGCAGCCGCGCATCTACTACGGCGAGCGGATGGAGGCGGACGACTACGCCATCGTCGGGCAGTCCGACCCGAACAAGAAGGCCGAGTTCGACCGGCCGGTCGGTGAGGGCGGCGGCGAGTCCTACACCTACACCGGCGAGGGCGGCGTGAAGATCGGTTCCTTCACCCGGCGACTGCTGTACGCCATCAAGGAGCAGGAGTCGAACTTCCTGCTCTCGGAGGCGGTCAACAAGGACTCCAAGCTGCTGTACGTGCGTAACCCGCGCGACCGGGTGGAGAAGGTCGCGCCGTTCCTCACCCTGGACGGCGACCCGTACCCGGCGGTGGTCGACGGTCGGGTGCAGTGGATCGTCGACGGTTACACCACGGCGGCCTCCTACCCGTACGCGGAGAGGGTCAACCTCCAGACCGAGACCACCGACGAGTTGACCAACCGGGGCACCTTCCAGCTGGCCCGGGAGGACGTCAACTACATGCGTAACTCGGTGAAGGCCACTGTCGACGCGTACGACGGCACGGTGAAGCTCTACGAGTACGACGACACCGACCCGGTGCTGAAGGCGTGGAACAAGGCGTTCGGCGGTGACCTGGTGCTGCCGAAGGCGGAGATCCCGGTCGAGCTGAGTGAGCACCTGCGCTACCCGGCGGACATGTTCAAGGTGCAGCGCAACCTGCTCACCAAGTTCCACGTGACCAACCCGGGCGACTTCTACTCCGCGCAGGACTTCTGGCAGGTGCCCAACGTGCCGGACGCCCCGGACAGCGGTCAGAAGCAGCCGCCGTACTACCTCTTCACCCAGTTCCCGGGGCAGGAGAGCCCCCGGTTCCAGCTCACCTCGGCGGTCACCCCGAACGGCCGGCAGAACCTCGCCGCGCTGATCTCCGGGTCGTACGTCGACGGGCAGCCCCGGCTGGAGGTGCTGGAGTTGCCGGATCAGACCCGGATCTCCGGCCCGGTGCAGGTGCACCAGCAGATGACGAACAACGCGAACATCCGTCAGCAGCTGAACCTGCTCTCCAGCAATCAGGCGCAGGTGCAGTACGGCAACCTGCTCTCGCTGCCCTTCGCCGACGGGATGCTCTACGTCGAGCCGGTCTACGTGAAGAGCAACCAGCAGGACGCGTACCCGCTGTTGCAGAAGGTGCTGCTCTCGTACGGTGACGGTGGCTCGTTCGTGGCGCTCGCCGACAACATCAACGACGGCATCAAGCAGCTGGTCGAGCAGGGTAAGAAGGCCGGGCAGGGCACGTCGCCGCCGCCGACGACCGGGGGCAACCCGACGACACCGACTCCGACGCCGACTCCTTCGGGGACGGCGGCGCCGACGCCGACCCCGAGCGCCGGCACCCCACCGCCGGCCGGTGACCTGGCCGCCGCCGCGGACCGGGTGCAGACCGCGATCACCGAGGTCCGGGCCGCGCAGGCGTCGGGCGACTTCGAGCGGTACGGGCGGGCGCTGAAGGCCCTCGACGAGGCGCTCACCGCGTTCCAGCAGGCGCAGCAGGCAGCTGGTGGGTCTGGTGCCAGCCCGAGTGCCGGCGGCTGACCCGGCACGCCCGCAGGTACGTCTCGGAGCCCTCGTCGTCGGACCGCACCGGTCCGGACGGCGGGGGCTCCGCCGCGTCCGGAGCTGTGCCCGGCTGTCACCTCGCTGACAGGCGCGGACGGGCCGCAACCGGCGGCACCGGTCCGCCGTCCTCATTTGCAACGGGGTGGATGAGGGGGAGCAGTGGTGAGAGATGCGCAGAGCTTCGATGACTTCTACCGCAGCACCGCACGGCGGATGATGCGGTACGGCTATGCGGTGATCGGCGATCACACCGAGGCGCAGGACCTGGTGCAGGAGGCGTACGCCCGGGCCTGGCGGCAGTGGGGGCGGCTGTCGTCGCATCCGGCGCCGGAGGCGTGGCTGCGGCTGGTGGTGTCCCGGCTGGCGACTGATCGCTGGCGGCGGCTGCGGAGTCTGCGCGGCGCGTTGCGGTTGGCCGGGCCACCGCCGACGGTGTCGCCGCCCAACGAGGACAGCGTGCTGCTGGTCCGGGCGCTGCGTCAGGTGCCGGCGACCCACCGGCGGGCGTTGGCGCTGCACTACCTGTTCGACATGCCGGTCGAGGAGATCGCCCACGAGATCGACGTGCCCGTCGGCACTGTGAAGTCGTGGTTGTCCCGCGGCCGGGCCCGACTCGCCGCGTTGTTGCCCGATCTGGCTGTCGTGGAACTGGAGGCCACCGATGTCGCGTGAACTGTCCGAGCTGTACCGGTCCCTCGCCGCCGACGCTGACGCTGCCGATCTGGGCGTTCCCGAGGTGCTGCGGCACCACGCGGACCGTCAGGCCCGGTTCCGTGCGGCCGGGGGAACCCTGGCCGTGGCGCTGATGGTGGTGGGCGCGGTGATCGGTGCCCAGGTGGTCACCCGGCCGCCGACGTCAGTAGCCGTACCGGCCGACACGCCGACGCCGTTGGCGTCGCCGTCTGCGAGCGTGACCGGCGCTCCGTCATCGCCGCCCGTCTCGCCGACGACCCCCGGCCGCTCCCCGGGCACGACGTCGACGGCTCCGGGTGGTACCGGCACGCAGCCGCCCAGGCCGCCGACCAGCATCCCGGATCGGGCGTTCTATGCGGTCCCGTCGGCCAACCAGACCGGCATCGCGCCGCAGTTCCGCGACGAGGCCGTGCTGCCGGCCCTGTGCGGCGCGGACATCGGGAGCGAGGCGGTCGTACACCGCCGCACCCGGCTGCTGATCTACAAGCTGCCGCAGACCCCCAAGGGGTACGTCCCGGACGGCACCTACACGCACTCGATCACGATCTACCGGGCCGGGCGCGCCGACGACGTGCTGGACGAGTTGCGGCAGGCCGTGCGGGACTGCCCCGAGCAGAAGCTGCCGGGCGGCGACACGGCGGTGCGGAGCCGGCAGCGACTGCTCCCGGACAGCGGTTTCGGCGACGAGTCGGTGCTGTTCGAGATGCGTAGTGCGGGTCAGGACGTCAACGGCGACCCGACCGGTGTGCAGGACGTTCGGTTGGTCCGGGCGATCCGGGTCGGCGACGTGGTGACCATCCTCTGGGAGCAGGGCTGGGAGAACACCTCCAGCCAGCGGGCGCAGGTCGACGCGGACAGTCGACGCGCGGTCACCGCCATCCGGAGGTGGCTCGGCTGACCGGGGTGGGCCGGCGGCCAGCCGGCGGATTCGGATGTCGTTTTGCGGGGCCCGGGGGTGGTGCGCTACGGTTATCGAGCCGACGCGGGGTGGAGCAGCTCGGTAGCTCGCTGGGCTCATAACCCAGAGGTCGCAGGTTCAAATCCTGTCCCCGCTACGAGAGAAACAGCAGTTCGAAGCCCGCCTCCGGGTCACCGGGGGCGGGCTTCGACGTTGCGGGGGTGCCGGGGCCGCGGCGGTTGGTGACCCCCACTGATCATGACTGGGACGGATGGGATAGTCTTAACCAGTCGACGCGGGGTGGAGCAGCTCGGTAGCTCGCTGGGCTCATAACCCAGAGGTCGCAGGTTCAAATCCTGTCCCCGCTACCACTGAAAGTGATATGAGTCCGGCCCCCACAGTGTGGGGGCCGGACTTGTGTGGTGCCGCTGCGACCCGAGCGCTCCCGGGAGGGGCCGGCACCGTGCAGGCACCGGCCCCCGGCGGGTGTTACCGCAGGCCGAAGGCCCGGGTGACGGTCTGGGTGACGCCGCCACCGTTGCGCTGCGTGGCGGTGACCC
This sequence comes from Micromonospora sp. DH14, assembly GCF_029809455.1. Classification (NCBI taxonomy): domain Bacteria; kingdom Bacillati; phylum Actinomycetota; class Actinomycetes; order Micromonosporales; family Micromonosporaceae; genus Micromonospora; species Micromonospora sp. DH14. The sequence goes on from NZ_JARVKT010000026.1 coordinate 8,670, forward strand.
GGATCGACACGAAGTCGGCCCGCTGCGGCGCGTTCAGGGATGCCTGCCAGGCGCCCTTCTTCTCCCGCAGGTCCTGCCGCTGCCAGGTCGCCCCGTCGTCGTACGAGATCTCCAGTCGGAGCGACGACACGGCGTCCCGGGCCGCGGTGCTGCCCACCACCACGGGGCTGACCGTGAGGTCCGTTCGGCGCTTCGCCCGACCCGCGAGGTCCACGTCCGTTCCGTAGTCCAGTTGGACCAGCGGGATGGCCTGCACCTGCGTGCTGCCGCCGGAGACGAAGCTCCACTCGGTGTGCGTGGCGGTCGAGTACGGGCTGAACTCGGGCTTGCCCGTGGTCTCGACGACCAGTCGGTACGGCAGCTTCTCCGGCGACAGGTCACCCGCGCCGACCTCCGGCCAGCCGTTGAACTGGGTCAGCTGTTTGTCGCCCTGATAGAACGTGGCGATCTGCGACATGCTGGCCCCGCCGCTGTGTGCGGCACCCGCGTCGCCGAACCCCTGGATGTAGGCGCTCATGGCGGTCTCGCCCCGGAACGGGATCTCGGTGCTGAGCAGCCGTGGCCGGGTGATGGGCCCGAACCAGCGGTCCTTCTGCACGCTGCCCGGCCGGTAGGCGATGGCCTCCGTGTTGGACCGCGCCCAGTTGGCGACGTCGGCGTACTGCATCCACCTGACGCCGCCACCCGCGGAGACCCAGTCGGTACGCGGCCCCGGCGCGACCGGCTCGAACGGGAACGGGCGTGCCGCGGCGTACTCGTACGGTGGGAAGTCCACCCGCGTCTCGCTGGACTGCTTGCCCGGGGGCGGGGAGAAGGTGAGATCGATCCGGGCGAGGTTGCTCGGGTCGGTCTTGGCGGACGGGTCCTTCGGCACCGCGCCACGGTGGTAGTCCACCAGGTCGTACAGGTAGGTCGCCCTGGGGTGGGCGACGACGACCAGCCGGAGCGGCTTGCGGCCGGCAGCGCCGATCTTCTGGATCAACGCCTCGCCCTCGTCCATGGTCACCGAGGCCACCGGGATCGGTCCGGTCGTCACGGCGTCGGGGTTGCCGTACCAGTCGCTCTTGCGGCCCGCGCGGTCGTTGACCACGACGAGCATGGCCGCGCCGGCGGTGTGCGCGGCCGCCGCCTGATCCGTGGGGGTCACCGATTCGTTGCCGCGCACGACCACGGCCTTGCCGCGGGCGGCGAGGCCGGCGTAGTCGGCGGTGCCGCCGGCACCCGCGAAGACGGCGTCCAGGCGTGAGGTGCCGTCGGGCAGCGGCGGGGAACCGGGCTGCGCGAGCGGGTCGTTGAGCTGCTGGCCGGGGTAGCTGATGGCCAGCGGCGTCTGCTCGGCGCGGATCCGGGTGGTGAAGACGAAGCTGCCCTTTCGCACCTTGTTCCCGGTCGGCAGGGCCCACAGGCTGTCGTAGCCGGCGCCCGGCCAGAACGTCTCGCGCAGGGCGTTCCAGTCGGTGGGTGTCGGCTCGCTCTCGGTGAAGGACCGGTAGACGTCGATGCGGTTGTTGACGACGGCGGTCGGTTGGGGTGTCGCCACCTTCACCTGGCGGGCCCGCGCGGCGTCGAGTTCCACCACCCGATCGGTGCTCAGGTCGACCTCGGGAGCGGTCAGCATCGCGAGGCCGAGGGAGCGGGGCCCGTGCAGACCCTCCACGTCCGCCGCCGCGACGACGGTGTACGAGCCGGGCGCGAGGCGGGCGGTGAGCTTTCCGTCCGGCACCCACATGAAGGCCGAACCGGTGTCGGCGTTGACGACCTCGACCTCACCGCTCATGGGTCGCCCGGCGCGGTCCTTCAGGTGGATGGTGAGGTCGTGCTTCTCGGACTCCACGGCGAGCCCGACGGCAGTGTGCACCTCGCCGGTCGCGAACCGGGCCGTGACCTGGGCAGAGTACCTGCCGGCGGGGAGGCCGGCCGGGGCCACCACGACGTCGGCGGTCGCGCTCGCCCGGGCGGGCACCGTGAGGCCCTCGGCGGTCGCCGTGAACGTCCGTGCGGGGGCGGCGCCCTGGTCGACGGAGAGCGCCAGAGTGATGGGGCTGTCCGTGGTGTTGGTGTAGGTGATGGTCCGCCTGATCGGCTGTGGGGTGCTGCCCGGCGACCAGCCGACGAGTCCGGCGTCCACCGACCCGGTCGCGATGACCTGGTCCTGGTGGTAGGCGGCGGCGACGTTCAACCGACCGCTGCCGGCCTGGTAGGCGTCGTAGTCGGGCGTGCGGACGCTGGTGCTCATCAGCGCGTCCTTGATCTGCCGCGCACTCCAGGTCGGGTGCTTCTGGGCCAGCAGCGCGGCCGCCCCGGCGACGTGGGGCGCCGCCATCGAGGTGCCGCTGTCGACGTAGTAGTAGCCCTCACCCCAGGAGATGTGCTGCGAGCGGGCCGCCAGCACGTCGACACCGGGAGCGGTCATGTCGGGCTTGAGCGCCTCGTCGTTCATCCGGGGCCCGACGCTGGAGAAGCCCGCCAGGTGGTCGGAGGTGTCCACCGCGCCGATGGTCAGCGCGGCGTCCGCGGTGCCTGGGGCACCGAGGGTGTACGGATCTGGTCCGCTGTTGCCGGCGGCCACGACGAAGAGCGCACCCGTCTCGGCGGTCAGCTGGTTGACGGCCTGGCTCAGCGGGTCGTCCTGGGTGTGCCACGCGCTCACGCCGAGGCTCATGTTGATCACTTTGGCGTGCTCGGCCCGCGCCGCCCACTCCATGCCCGCGATGATCCCCGAGATGGATCCGCTGCCGTACTCGTCGAGGACCTTGCCGATCACCAGGTCGGCGTCGGGGGCCACCCCCCGTTCCCGGCCGCCGGAGGCTGCGCCCGTCCCGGCCACTGTGGAGGCGGTGTGGGTGCCGTGCCCGTTCCGGTCGATCACGTCCTGGCCGGGGATGAAGCTCCGGGAGGCCACCACCCGGTCGGCCAGGTCCGGGTGGGTGGTGTCCACTCCGCTGTCCAGGACGGCGACGCGGACCCCGTCGCCGGTGCCACCCGCGGCCCACGCCGCCGGAGCGCCGACCTGGGCGGTGGTGTCGGCCAGGCTGGCCGTCGCCTTGCCGTCGAGCCACACCTTGTCGATGCCGGCGGTGAAGGAGGGTGCCGGGGTGGCAGCGCTGCGGGCGGTCGGTGACTGCCCGTCGGTGAGGGCCGACCAGAAGTCCGCGGCCTGTGACCGGCGGGTGCGGATCGCCTCACCCCGCACGGAGGGAAGCTGTTGCGTGGTCTGCGTGCCCGGCAGCGTGGTGGCGGTCCTGAGCTTCGCCGACCCTGTCGTACGGGTGACGATCAGGGGGAGTTCGGCGCTCCGCGCGTCGTCGTAGCCCTGGGCGATGAGCTGGGTGACGTCGAACAGCTGCTTGTCGAGCCGGCCGGTGGCGAGGTAGGGCACCGCCTCGTCCGGGTAGACGTAGGTGTCCCGGCCCTCGGTGGAGATGCGTACGGAGCCGGTGGCGCCCGGTGCGCGCTTGACGTCCACCGAGGGGGTCGCACCGGGTCGGCCCGGGGTCACCGTCACCCGGTCGCCGGTGATCAGCGTGACCGTGACGGGGGTGCGGTCCGCGGCACCGCTCGGAGCGGGTTTCGTCGGCGGTGACGGTGGGGGCGGCGGGGCGCCGTGCGCCGCAGTGGGGGTGAGGAGAGCGGCGACGAGGGTGACGCCGACCGCTGCCGCCGCAGATCTTCGGGTGCGAGAGATCCGCGCACTGTCTACAGAGTTGACCATGAGGCGAATCCGATCACCTCAAGACATTCATGTAAAGATCATCATCTTTGCCGGGGCGTTGCGAACGCGTTGCGCGCCAGCCGGAGCGTTCCGGACATTCCGCTCCCGGGGATTCCGTGTGGACCAACGTGCCGAGGTTGCGCCCTTCGGCGAGGATGGGCACATGTCTTCATTCGGTAAGTGGTGGGGCCGCCTGAGCGCGGTCTTCGGTGCGGTCGTACTGGCGGTCTTCGTGCCCGTGGCGGCCTGGGCCTCCACGGGCACCGGCGAACTCGTGGTGGAGGCCGCCCGGCGGCGTGGCCGCAGCGGGTTCGGGGTGCTGCCGCTGCTCTGCTGCCTGGTGGTGGTCGCGATCGTCGTGTTCCTGGTGCTGCGTCTGATGCGCAACCGCCGGGGTGGCCCGCCGCGCTGACCGGGTCGGCGGCGCCGACGGTCACCGGCGGCCGGTCCCGGGCCGGCCGCCGGTGTTCACACGGCCAGGGCCGCGATGGCCTGGGACAGGAAGCGGGCGGTGGCCTCGCGGGTGCCGTCGCGCTTGACCCGGATGCGCTCGGCGGCGGTGACCAGCAGGGTGCGCACCTTGGCGTGCCCCTTCGGCGGCGGCGCCGGCGCCGGCCCGAGCAGGTCGGCGATGCTGGTGCCGAACGCGGCGGCACGTCGCTGGGCCGCGTCGGTGATGCTGCCCTCGGCATAGCGGCGCACCGCGGAACTGGCGTTGAGCCCACGCTCGTGACCGAGGACGGCACCGACCTCGCCGTTGTTGGTCAAGAAGTTGATCACGTCGGCGACCGTGTCCGGGTGGCGGGTGCCCCGGAACGCCGCCCAGTACATCGACGCCCGTGCCCACTGGGCGCCCGGCGGGCCGGGGAAGCCGACGATGCCCAACTCGGCCTCGGTGAGTCGTTGCAGCTCCGGTAGCTGGTGCGACCAGGCGAAGGACGCGGCGGTCGCCCCGCTCACCACCAGCTGTCGGGCCGGCTCGCCGCTGTCGGCCTGCTCGACCAGCGCCGCGCTCGGCGTGGCCCGTGCCCGGCGAGCCCGCTGCCACAGCTCGAACCACGCGATCAGCTCGTCCGCGCCGAAGCCGAGCTGGTTGCCCCGGTAGAACTCGCCGCCCTGCGCCCGCAGCCAGAGCCAGAGCGCCCGGTAGTCGCCCGACCCGTCCATGGTGCCGGCCACCCGCCGGTCGCTGACCTCGGTGACCTCGGTGGCCCAGGAGATGTAGTCGGCCCAGGACATCCCGGCGCGTGGCTCCGGCACCTGCAGCTCCCGCAGCAGGTCCCGGTTGAACACCACGACGGCGTGGGTCTGCCCGGCGGCCACCGCCATCGTCCGCCCCTCCACCGTGCCGTAGCGGATCAGGCCCTCCGGCAGGCCCCGAAGATCCAGGTGCCGGTCGGTGAGGTCGAGGATGACCTGACGTCGGGTGTACTCCGTCAGCATGGCGTCGTCGATCTGGATCAGGTCCGGTACGTTCCCGCCGCCCGCCTGGGTGGCCAACCTGTCGTAGTAGCCGTCGGCGCCCTGCCAGGTGACCCGGAAGGTGACCCGGGGGTTGCGGGTCGAGTAGAGCTGGAGCGCCTTCTCGGTGAGCGCGGCCCGGTTGGCGTCACCCCACCAGAAGATCGACAGCTCGACGGGCCCGTCCTGGGTCGAGGTGGCGGCTCCGTCGCTGCAACCCGCCAACCCGCCGGACGCGAGCAAAGGTGCACCGAGCAGCGCGCTGAGCAGTCGGCGCCGGCCCGGGTCGGCGCCGAGGCGGTCGAGCGGGGGTCGAACAACGGGCACGGGGCTCTCCTGGACCTACGGGGGTGGCGGTCGGACCATTCACGCAGGCAGCGCACGAGGGTGTCAACGTCCGTCCGGTCACCCTCGGCCGGGTGGTCGAATCTGGGCCTGCCACCGTCGCGTGGTGTACTAGGGCGCGTGGAACTTCTGCACTCGGGCAAGGTCCGGGACGTCTACGCCGACGGCGACGACCTGATCCTGGTGGCCTCGGATCGCATCTCGATCTACGACGTGGCGCTGCCGACGCCGATCCCGGACAAGGGTCGCCTACTCACCGCGCTCTCGCTCTGGTGGTTCGAGCAGCTCGCCGACCTGGTGCCGAACCACGTCATCTCGGCCACCGACGTGCCCGCCGAGTTCGCCGGGCGGGCCATCCGCTGCCAGCGGCTGGACATGGTCCCGGTCGAGTGCGTCGCCCGCGGTTACCTGACCGGTGGCGGCCTGCGGGAGTACGAGCGCACCGGCGCGGTCTCCGGCGTACCACTGCCGCGAGGGCTCGGCGAGGCGTCGATCCTGCCTGAGCCGATCTTCACGCCGTCGAGCAAGGCGCCGGCGGGCGAGCATGACGAGCCGATCACGTACGACGACGTGGTGGACAAGGTGGGCGCGGCCACCGCCGAGCGGCTGCGGCAGATCACCCTCGACATCTACCGGCGCGGTGCCGAACTGGCCGCCGACCGGGGCATCCTGATCGCCGACACCAAGATCGAGCTGGGCTGGGCGCCGGACGGCACGCTGGTCCTCGCCGACGAGCTGCTCACCTCCGACTCGTCGCGGTTCTGGCCGGCCGAGTCGTACCAGCCGGGCCGGGTGCAGTTCTCCTACGACAAGCAGTACGTGCGGGACTGGGCCACCGGCAGCGGCTGGGACAAGCAGCCCCCCGCCCCGGACGTGCCGGCCGAGGTGGTCGAGGCGACCCGGGCCCGCTACGTCGACGTCTACGAGAAGCTCACCGGCAACCGCTGGGAGTGACCGGGACACCGCGCTTTCGCCGCACCTGCTGGACCTGACCGGCGTCACCGTCGAGGATGGACCCGTCACTCTTCGTGGAGTCTGGGGCGGTCGGATGAACGGCGACATGTGGATCAGGGCGCTCAAGGCGGCCCGGGCCGGTGCGGGCGTCTCGCAGGAGGCGCTGGCGGAGCTGATCAGGTGGAGTCCGTCCACCATCGCGGCGATCGAGACCGGGCGGCGCCGACCAACCCCGCAGTTCGCCGAGGCGGCGGACACGGCGCTGGACACCGGCGGGCTGTTGGCCGAGTTGCTGGCGGTGGCGGCCCGGCAGCAGTCGCCGGCCTGGTTCGCGCCGTGGCCGGCGATCGAGGCCGAGGCGGTCGCCCTCCGCACCGTTCAACCGTCGCTGGTGCCGGGCCTGCTCCAGACCGAGGCGTACGCGCACGCGGTGCTCAGCGCCCAGGGCACCCACACCCCGGAGCGGGTCGCCCAGTTGGTCGCCGGCCGGCTGGCCCGGCAGGAGCTGCTGACCGGCCCGGCCCCGAAGCGGTTCACCGCGATCGTGGACGAGGCCGCGCTGCGCCGCGTGGTCGGTGATCGCGACGTCCAGCTCGCCCAGTTGGCACGGCTGGTCGAGCTGGCCGCCCTGCCCCACATCCGGCTTTACGTGATCCCCGCCGGCGTGGGCGCGCACGCCGGGCTGGCCGGCGGCTTCGTGCTGGCCAATTTGCCCGACGGCGACGAGGTGGCCTACGTCGACGGGGTCTTCGGTCAGATCGTCGACCGGACCGACACCGTTGATACCATCAGGACGATGTGGGACACGCTGCTGGGCGAGGCCCTGCCGGCGGGCGTGTCCGTCGAGCTGATCGGAAAGTTGGTGAACGAGCTGTGAACTCCGCCCCCACCCCTCGGTGGCGCGTGTCGACCCGGTCCGGCAACGGCGGTGACACCTGCGTCGAGGTGGCCGACAACCTGCCAGAGCAGGTGCTGGTCCGTGACTCCACCGACCGCGCCGGCGCCGTCCTCACCTTCGCGCCGGAGGCCTGGCGCGCGTTCGTGGCACAGGTCCGCACCGACCGCTGAGGTCAGTCCACCCAGTCCAGGGTGCGCTGCACGGCCTTGCGCCACTGGCGCAGCTCCTGATCGCGCAGCTCCGGCGTCATCGTCGACTCCCACTGCGCGTCGGAGCGCCACTGTGCCCGCAGGGTGGCCAGGTCCGGCCAGAAGCCGACCGCCAGACCCGCCGCGTACGCGGCTCCCAGGCAGGTGGTCTCGGTGATCCGGGACCGGACCACCGGCACGTCGAGGACGTCGGCGAGGAACTGCATGAGCAGCCCGTTGGCGGTCATGCCGCCGTCCACCCGCAGCCGGCGCAGCGCCACATCCGAGTCGGCGTTCATCGCGTCGACCACCTCGCGGGTCTGCCACGCCGACGCCTCCAGCACCGCCCGCGCCAGGTGCCCCTTGGTGATGTAGCCGGTCAGGCCGGCGATCACCCCGCGGGCGTCGCTGCGCCAGTGCGGGGCGAACAGCCCGGAGAACGCCGGCACCACGTAACAGCCGCCGTTGTCGTCGACGGTGCGGGCCAGCTCCTCCACCTCGGCCGCCGCGGAGATCAACCCCAGGTTGTCCCGCAGCCACTGCACCAGTGAGCCGGTGACCGCGATGGCACCTTCCAGGGCGTACGCCGGTGGTTGGTCCTTGATCCGGTAGGCGACGGTGGTGAGGAGGCCGTGGGTCGACGGAACCAGGCTGGCACCGGTGTTGAGCAGCAGGAAACTGCCGGTGCCGTAGGTGCACTTCGCCTCGCCCGGCTGGAAGCAGGTCTGCCCGAACAGGGCGGCCTGCTGGTCGCCGAGCGCACTGGCCACCGGCACCCCGTCGAGCACGCCGGTCGCCGAGCCGTACACCTCGGCGGAGCAGCGGATCTCCGGGAGCATCGCCGCCGGCACGCCCATGGCGTCCAGCAGCTCCGGGTCCCAGTCGAGCGTCGTGAGGTCCATCAGCATGGTCCGGCTGGCGTTCGTCACGTCGGTGACGTGCGCGCCGGTCAGCTTCCAGATCAGCCAGCTGTCCATGGTGCCGAAGAGCACCTCGCCGCGCTCGGCGCGCTCGCGCAGGCAGTCGACCTCGTCGAGCAGCCAGCGCAGCTTCGGCCCGGCGAAGTAGGTGGCCAGCGGCAGGCCGGTGCGGGTCCGGAACCGCTCCTCGCCGTACGCCGAAGAGAGCTCGCGCAGCAGCGGCCCGGTCCGGGTGTCCTGCCAGACGATGGCGTTGGCCACCGGGCGGCCGGTGGCCCGGTCCCAGACGACGGTGGTCTCCCGCTGGTTGGTGATGCCGACGGCGGCCAGGCCGGACGCGTCGGTCCCGGCGGCCCGCAGCGCCTCGGCGACCACCTGCTGGACGTTGTCCCAGATCTCCTCGGCGTCGTGCTCCACCCAACCCGGTCGGGGGAAGACCTGCCGGTGCTCGCGCTGGGCCACGGCGACGATGTCCCCGGCCCGGTCGAAGACGATGCACCGCGAGGAGGTGGTGCCCTGGTCGATGGCGGCGACGTACTGGGGGGTCACCGCAGCACCGTACCCGGACGGCGGCGTGGCGCGACAGGCGTCGCTGTGGGTTCCGGCCCGCCGCCGTCGGCTGCCGTCCGCGTCCCCTACGATGTGCGAACGTGCGCGACATCGCCGTTTTCAGTGGAACCGCCCATCCCGACCTGGCTGCCGAGATCTGCGCTCACCTGGGGGTGCCGCTGCACCCGGTGCGGGTCTCCCGGTTCGCCAACGACTGCCTGGAAGTCCAGTTGCAGGCCAACTGCCGGGAGCGGGACGTCTTCCTGATCCAGCCGCTGGTGCCGCCGGTGCAGGAGCACCTGGTCGAGCTGCTGCTGATGATCGACGCGGCCCGGGGCGCCTCCGCCGGTCGGATCACCGTGGTGCTGCCGCACTACGCGTACGCCCGCTCGGACAAGAAGGACGCGCCGCGGATCTCGATCGGCGCGCGGCTCGTCGCCGACCTGCTCACCTCGGCCGGGGCGGACCGCGTGCTCGCGATGACCCTGCACTCGCCGCAGGTGCACGGCTTCTTCAGTGTCCCGGTGGATCATCTGCACGCGCTGCGCGAGCTGGCCACCCACTTCCGGCGCTACGACCTCAGCAACACCGTGGTCGTCTCGCCCGACCTGGGCAACGCCAAGGAGGCCGCGGCCTTCGCCCGGCTGCTCGGCACACCGGTCGCGGCCGGGGCGAAGCAGCGGTTCAGCGACGACCTGGTCAAGATCAGCGCGGTGATCGGTGACGTGACCGACCGGGACGTCATCGTGCTGGACGACGAGATCGCCAAGGGCAGCACGGTGGTCGAGTTGATGGAGCATCTGCGCGGCCTGAAGGTCCGGTCGATCCGGCTCGCCTGCACGCACGGTCTCTTCTCCGGCGACGCCTTGCAGCGGCTCAGCGACCAGGACGGCGTCCTGGAGATCGTCTGCACCAACACGGTGCCCATCCCGGACGCCAAGCGGGTCCCCAAGTTGCGGGTCCTGTCGGTAGCCCCCGCCCTGGCCGAGGCGACGCGCCGAATCCACAACGGAGAATCCGTCTCCGCCCTCTTCGCCTGACCCCAACTCGCACCCGAGGCACCCCCGCGTGGCCTGCGCCGCCGCGCGATCATGGAGTTATGGTGCCCGTTTTCGTGTCATCCAGGGACTTTGTCACCCACCACAACTCCATGATCGACGGGGTGGGGTGGGGTGGAGAGAGGGCGGGTGGGCTGGGTTAGTGCGGGGTGGGGTTCTGGGTTGGTAGGCCGGTGGTGATGCGGACTGTGGTGCCGGCGGTGCCGGTGGCCACCTCCATCGCGTCGGTCAGCTCTCGGGCCAACCAGAGCCCCCAGCCGCCGGCGGTGTCCGCTGCCGGCCGAGTGCGGTCGCCCAGTCGCTGCGGGCTGATCCCGTGCCCGTGGTCGGCGATCTCGCAGACCAGCACCCCCGCCTCCTGCCAGAGCCGCAACCAGCCGCGCCCGCCGCCGTGGCGCACCGCATTGGTGATCAGTTCGTTGATCGCGAGCACGAAGTCGTCCAGCCGCTGGCCGCGCAGGCCGGAGGCATGCGCGCAGGAGGCGACCGAGTGTCGAATCTCGGTCACCTGAGCCTGGTCAAAGGCATCGGCGATCAGGAGGGCAGGTTCGATGGGCACAACCGTACGCGGTGCGTGCGGATCTGCGTTCGTCATGGGCCCGTCCCGGCGGCGCATCTCGAAGTATTTCGCGGCTTTTCCACCGTACGTCAGGGTTTCCCGAACCGCACTCGCTGCTCGCCGTGCGGCCGGACCGTTGTGGCATCCTGACCGCCATGCCGTCGCCGCCGGGTGGATTCGAGGTGCCGCTGTGGCGTGCCCTCACCGTGTTCAGGCTGGCCTCCCTGGCGTACGTCTGCGCGCTTGCGGTGCGCGACGCCGACCGGTACGCCCACCCGTACGCCGTCGGCGCCCTGATCCTGCTGATGATCGCCTGGACCGGGGCGACCGCTGTCGGGTACGCCCGACCGGCCTGGCGGCGCTGGCCGCTGCTGCTGGCCGACCTCGCTGTGGTGGTGGCCATCGTGCTGGCCACCCCGTGGGTGGTCGGCCGGATGGCGCTGACCCACGGCGTACCCACCCTCGGGGTGGCCTGGATGGCCGGCCCGGTGCTGGCCTGGGCCGTCTCCGGCGGCCGGCGGCGGGGCACTGTCGCCGCGCTGATCGTCGCCGGCGCGGACCTGGCCACCCGGGAGCGGATCGGTCAGTCCTCGTTCACCGGGGTGATCCTGATGCTGCTCGCCGGAGTGGTGGTCGGGCACGTGGCCCGGCTGGCGGCGAGCGCCGAGGAGCGGCTGCAACGCGCGGTCGAGCTGGAGGCCGCCACGCGGGAGCGCGAACGGCTGGCCCGGGGCATCCACGACTCGGTCCTGCAGGTGCTGGCGCTGGTCCAGCGGCGCGGCGCCGACCTGCCCGGGGAGGCCGGCGAGCTGGCCCGGCTGGCCGGTGAGCAGGAGGCCGCCCTGCGGGCGCTGATCACCGGTGCCAGCCCGACCGCCGCGAGCCTGCCGGAGGGGGGCGAGGCGGTGGACCTGCGGACCCTGCTCGGCCGGTACGCCTCGGCGGCGGTAGCGCTCTCCGCCCCGGCCACCCCGGTGCCGCTGCCCCGGCGGGTGGCCGGCGAGTTGGCGGCGGCGACCGGTGCGGCCCTGGACAACGTGGGACGGCACGCCGGTGGGCGGGCCTGGGTGCTGATCGAGGACGAGGGGGAGACGGTGACCGTGTCGATCCGTGACGAGGGGCCGGGCATCCCGGACGGCCGGCTGGCCGAGGCGGCCGCCCAGGGGCGACTCGGGGTGACCCAGTCGATCCGGGGCCGGGTGACCGACCTGGGCGGGACGGTGCGGATCGTGTCCGCACCCGAGGCGGGCACCGAGATCGAGCTGAGCGTGCCGAGGTCCCCGCGGTGAACCAGATCCGGGTGATGGTGGTGGACGACCATCCGATGTGGCGGGAGGGGGTGGCCCGCGACCTGACCGAGGCCGGCTTCCTGGTGGTGGCGACCAGCGGGGAGGGGCGACAGGCCGTTCGGGTGGCCGCCGCCGCCCGGCCCGACGTCGTCGTCCTCGACCTGCAACTGCCGGACATCTCCGGCGTCGAGGTGATCCTGGGGTTGCGCGCGGCGCTGCCCACCGTACGGGTGCTGATGCTCAGCGCCAGCGGCGAGCAGCAGAGCGTGCTGGACGCGGTCAAGGCCGGAGCCACCGGCTACCTGGTGAAGTCGACAGCGCCCGCCGAGTTCCTGGAGGCGGTGCACCGCACCGCGGCCGGCGAGGCGGTTTTCACCCCCGGCCTGGCCGGACTGGTGCTCGGCGAGTACCGCCGGCTGGCCGCCGGACCGGGGCGGGGGAGCGCCGGCGCTGCGGAACCCGCGACGCCCCAGCTCACCGAACGGGAGACGGAGGTGCTGCGGCTGGTGGCGAAGGGGATGTCGTACAAGCAGATCGCCCAGCGGCTCGGCCTGTCGCACCGCACCGTGCAGAACCACGTGCAGAACACCCTGGGCAAGCTGCAACTGCACAACCGGGTCGAGCTGACCCGGTACGCCATCGAACGCGGCCTGGACGACTGAACGGACGGACGACTGAACGGACGGACGTCAGACCGGGCGGACGTCAGACCGGGCGGACGTCAGACCGAGCGCGGTGGCTCCGTCTCGTGGATGGCCAACTCCTCGGCGGTCGCCCCGCCGCCGGCCGATCCGGCGTCGTACGCCACCGAGTCGGTCTCCTGGTCGGTGTGCGACCCCTCGTCCGGTTCCACCAGTCGGCCCACCGTGGCGTCGGCCACCGTGCCGAGCTGACCGTGGTCATAGAGCGAGACCGGCGAGTTCGGGTCCGAGGTGGGCCCCGGATCCATCACGTCGGCGTCCAGCTGGGCCTCCGCCGCGGCTTCCAGATTGTCCGCCTCGAAGGCGATCTTCGGGTCGATCGTGCCGGCCAGCGGATCGTCCGCCGGGCGCTCGTAGACCTCACGGTCGAGCTTGTAGTCCAACGACTCACCGTCGAGCTGCTCCTCAGCTGTCGTTCCGAACCGGTCCACCGCCACCGGCGTCCGGTCGCCGGGCAGCTGGGCCGGGTCGGGGCCGTCCGCCTCGCGCCCGGTGAAGACGTCGTCGTTGGCGGTCGAGTCGTCATCGGCGGTGTCGGGCAGCCCTTGCGCCTCGGTGTCGGACACGGGGGTCGGGTACTCGTTGTCGCGCATGTCTGATCACTACCCGCTGCCCTCCCGCCGTAACCGGGTGACCCTTCGGCGAAACGGCACCGAACCGGGCGTCGACGGCGAAAGCCCGGGGCCGGCAGCGCGGACCGGCCGGCGAGGTGCGCCGCGATCAGCTGGGTCAGACGGCCTCGTCGTCCGGGTGCAGCACGCACCAGACGACCTTGCCGTCCCCTACGGCGCTGCTGCCCCAGCGACGGGTCACCGTGTCGATCAGCAGCAGGCCCCGGCCGCCGGCCCGGGTCGGCGGGGATATCCCGGCGAACGTCGGCCGACGCGGGGAGTGGTCGCGCACCGCCAGGTGCAGGGTGGTCTCCTGGGGTGCCAGCCGAACCGTCATCGGCGTCTTTGCGTGCGCCACCACGTTGTTGACCATCTCGGTGACCGCGATGCACGCCGGGTCGGCGAGTGTCGGCATGCCCCAGCGCTCGCAGCCGGTGTTGACCAGCTCGCGGGCCTGCCGGGCGGCTCCCACCGCCGGGGCGAGTTCGGCGGTGAGCACCGCCGCGAGTGGGGTGGCCGCGATGGCGGCCAGCGCGCCGTCGAGCGTCGGCCAGGCCGGCACGCCGTCGAGCGCCGAATCCGGGTGGGCAGCCGGTGAGCCCGGGTGGGCGGTCCCGGCGGCTGCGGAGCCCGGGTGGGCGGGCCCGGCGGCCGTCGGGTCACACAGCAGCAGATCCGCGGCGGGCCAGTCGGCGACCTCCCGGCGGATGTCGGCGAAGACGCCCCGACCGGCCGGCTCGACGAACCGCAGACCGGTCACGTCGGCCACCACCGGGCCGGGCCGGTCCGCGAGGCGGGTGAGCAGGGCGCTGCGTACCGCCTCGGCTCCGGCGGCGTCGAGCACACCGGTCAACCGGACCACCGCCGACGACTCGTCGACTTCCACGAGACAGCTCGCCATGATCGCCCCATTGTGCGCGCCGGTGACGGTCGGCGCATTCTGACGCTCGACGTCCGCCATCAGCGGTCCGACCGGGAGCGGCGGTTGATGGCCGCCAGGGTGCCGACGGCGGTGCCGGCGGCTGCCAGACCGAACGCGGCGGTCATCCGCACCAACTGCCGGCGTCGACCGTTCCAACCGCCGTCCTGGCGCGCCTGAGCGTCGGCGTGGAACACGTTGCCGCTGCTGTCCACGCGGGCGCCCGGCCCGAACTGGGTGCGGTGCGCGTACCAGCCGAGGGTGCGCTCCACCAGCGCGGGCGCCAGCCGCCACTGCAGGCCGATCAACCGGGCCGCGCCACCGGCGTACGCCTCGCGGCGCGGCCGGCGCAGCAGCCGGACGATGGTCTCGGCGACCACCTCCGGCGGGTAGATCGGCGGCGGCGGCACCAGCTCCCGCCCGCTGTGGTTGCCGGTGTGCCGGAAGAACGGGGTGTCGATGGTGGCCGGCAGCACGGTGCAGACGGAGATGTGCCCCCGACCGGTGACCCGCAGCTCCTGGCGGACGGTGTCGGCCAACCCTCGGATGCCGTGCTTGGTGGCGTTGTACGCCGACTGGTACGGCATGGCCACCTCGGCCAGCACCGAGGCGTTGTTGACCAGCACACCGCCACCGGCGGCGCCGAGGTAGGGCAGCGCCGCCTTGATGCCGTGCACCGCCCCGAGCAGGTTGACCTCCAGCACCCGACGGAACTCGGCGACCGGGATCTCGTCGAACAGACCCACCGCGCTGACCGCGGCGTTGTTCACCCAGGCGTCGATCCGACCGAACTCGGCCACCGCCTGTTCGGCCAGCCGCCGCACCGATTCCAAATCGGTCACGTCGGTCGGTACGACGAGCGCCTGACCGCCCAGCTCCCGGCAGCGCTGCGCGACCTGTCGCAGGGCCGGCTCACTGCGGGCGGCCAGCACGACGGCGGCACCCCGGCGGGCCAGTGCGTAGGCGGTCGCCGTGCCGATCCCGCTGGACGCGCCGGTGATCACCACGGTCGAATCGTCGAGACTGCGGGTCAGCGGCATTCCTGAGCGGTACCCCCGGCCGGACCTGGTCACACCAGCGACAGGTTGTCGATCACCGTCGAATCGTGCGGTCGTGTGCCGCGTGTGATTGCCGTGGCGCAAGTGTCGGTGGCAGTCGGGCGGACTCTTCCTGATCTGCCAGGTTTCGACTCAGCGTCGCGGGGTTAATGGGACGCTCTGACCGGGAGGACCACCGCCGAGGAAAGATCGCAGGGAGGTGACCCATGCGCGTCGGCCTCGTCTGCGCGCACGCCAGCTCGTACCGCCACGCCGACGGCCCACCGGTCGGCACTCGACAGCACATCGCCAGGGTCGCCGCGGAACTGACCGAGCGGGGCCATGACGTCCGGCTCTACGTCCGCCGGGACGACCCGGCGCTGCCGGCGACGATGGACGTCGACGGCTACCAGGTGCACCACGTGCCCGCCGGCCCGCCCACCGCACTACCCACCGCCGAGCTGATCCCGTACGTGACGGAGGTCGGCCGCTGGCTGGCCGACGAGTGGTCCGGCGCCTGGCGGCCCGAGGTGGTGCACGGGCACTACTGGGTCGGCGGTCTGGCCGCCGCACACGCCGTTCGGGAGACCGACATCCCGGTGGTGCAGACGTTCCACTCGCTCGGCGTCGAGCAGTTGCGTCACCTGGGCGGTCACTACGACGGGCCGGGGCAGCGGATCACGCTGGAACGCGCGCTGACCCGGGCCGTCGACATCGCCGTGGCCCAGTCCAACGACGAGGTCGACGAGCTGACCCGGATGGGTCTGCAACGCAGCTCGGTCGCGTTGGTGCCGGCCGGCGTCGACATCGACCTGTTCCATCCCGACGGCGAGGCCGCGCCACGCGAACAGCGGCCCCGCATCCTCTCGGTGGGCTCGCTCGCCGCCGGGCACGGCCAGGAGGACCTGATCCGGGCGATGCGGCTGGTCGGCGACGCCGAGTTGGTGATCGCCGGTGGGCCGCCGGCCGACCAGTTGGCCAACCACACCGAGGCGCGCCGGCTGCGCGAGCTGGCCGAACAGATCGGCGTCGTCGACCAGGTACGGCTCGTCGGGGCGGTGCCGCACGACCAGATGGCCACCTGGTACCGGTCGGCGGACGTGGTCGCCTGCACGCCGCACTACTCCTCGGCCGGCCGGGTCTCGCTGGAGGCGATGGCCTGCGGGGTGCCGGTGATCGGCTACGCGATGGGCGGCCTGGCGGACGCCGTCGTCGACGAGGTCACCGGCCGCCTGGTGCCTCCCGGTGACGTACGCGCGCTCGGCGTGTCGCTGCGCCGGCTGCTCGCCGACAACGCCGGCCGGTTCGCGTACGGACACGCCGCGGTGGACCGGGTGCGCAGCAGCTACACCTGGGAGCGGACCGCCGGTGCGTTGGAGCGTCTCTACGAGCGGGTGGTGAGCCGGCGCAAGCCGGTCGAGGCCTGAGTCAGCCGCGGATCGCGACGACCGTCGCGCGGTCCCGCCCGGAATGCTCGTCGCCATGATCCGTGCAACATCGGGGATGTTGCTGCCTCCCACACGCCGGAGGCAGCAACTTCGGGGAAGTTGCGTGGATCTGAGGGCGCGGGGCGGGGCATGGGGTGCGGCGCGGGGCTTGTATCAGCCTGGGCGGGTCGCGGCGACCATCGCGCGGTCCCGCCCGGGGGTCACCGAGGGGTGCTGCTGCGGCTGCGCGTACCGGGTCAGGCCGATCACCGCGGCCAGGGTGACCAGGAAGCCGGCCGCAGCCAGCCACTCCCGCCCCGGCCAGATCTTGTCGTTGAGCAGCAGCAGGCCGACGATCGCGGCCGGCACCGCCCCGGCGGCGTCCATCGCGGCGACCGCGGCGGTCGTCGAGCCGCGCTGCATGGCCAGACCGAGCAGCAGCTGACCGACGATCGAGTGGGCGATCAGCAGGTAGAACAGCGGGTTGACGAGGAACGCCTCGGCGGACGGCGTGGACGCCAGCGGTCGGGCGGCGACAGCGGCCGAGCTGAACGCCAGCCCGGCCAGGGAGCCGAGGGCCACCGAACCCGGTGCCCCGTGCAGCCGTACGGCGAAGACCCCGAGCACCGCGATCACGCCGAGCGCCACCAGCAGGGCTATCGAACCGGCGGTGCCGAGCTGCTTCGACGGTGCCGGCCGGGCGGACAGCACCAGCGCGGTGATCCCCGCGAAGAGCAACGCCAGCAGCACCACCTCCGCCGCCGGCAACCGCCACTTCAACACCAGCACCCCGAGGATGGCGGTCACCCCGAGCCCGGCGGCCACGCTGGCCTGCACGAGGAACAGCGGCAGGTCCCGTCGGGCCAGGAAGGCGAGCACGAAGCCGCCGATCTGACAGCCCAGGCCGACCAGGTACGTCCGGTGCCCGGCGAGGCGCAGCAGCAGGCCCGGATCGAAGGTGTGGTGGACCGTGGTGCGGGCCGCCGCCACCGACTGGAGCAGGTTGGCGAAGCCGTACGCGACGATCATCGCCGCGAGGAAGCACCAGCCGGAGGAGACCACCTGGCGAGGATAGAGGTTGCCGGGGGTCAGCGCGCGGCTGGTCGATCGAGGCGGGTGAGGATGTCGGCGTGCAGCACACCGTTGGTGGCCACCACGCTGCTGTCGGTGCCCGGGTCGCCCGTCGGGGCCGGTCGACCGGCCAGATCAGTGACCGTGCCACCCGCCTCCGTGATGATCGGCACCAGCGCCGCCACGTCCCACAGCGACAGCTCCGGCTCGGCCATCACGTCCAGTGCCCCCTCGGCCAACAGCATGTAGCCGTAGAAGTCGCCGTACGCCCGGCTGCGCCAGCTGTCCCGCATCAGGTCGAGCACCGCGTCGAGCCGGCCGGCCCGCTCCCACCCGTCCAGCGAGGAGTAGCAGAAGCTGGCGTCCGCGACCCCGCGCACCGCGGACACACCGATCCGCTCGCCCGCCGCGAGGTTCGTCCCGGCGTACGTGCCCGCGCCCGCGCTCGCCCACCAGCGGCGTCCGAGCGCCGGTGCGGACACCACGCCGACCGCCGGCCGGTCTCCGTCGTAGAGCGCGATCAGGGTGGCCCAGATCGGCACGCCCCGGACGAAGTTCTTGGTGCCGTCGATCGGGTCGATGATCCACCGGCGGCCGTTCGCGTCGGCGGACGGCTGTGCGCCGTACTCCTCACCGAGCAGCCCGTCGGCCGGACGGTGCTCGGCCAGCACGGCGCGGATCTCCCGCTCCACGGCGGTGTCCGCGTCGGAGACCGGCGTCAGGTCGGGCTTCGCCTCGACGCGCAGGTCGAGCGCGCGGAACCGGGCCGTGGCGATGGCGTCGGCCCGGTCGGCGAGCAGGTGGGCGAGGGCGAGGTCGTCGGCGTACCCGGTCATCCCGGCAACCTAGCCCACGCCCGTCGGGTCACTCGTCGGGCCCGCGCCGGTCACCCTCGCCCGGCCCGCGCTGGTCACTGTCGCCACGCGAGTCACCCTCGCCGGCACGGGAGGCGAGCAACCGGCGGTACGAGGCCAGCCGGCGCGGGTCGGCCTTACCGGCGGCCACCCAGGCGTCCAGCCCACACTCGGCCTCGTCGGCCGTGTGCGGGCAGTTCGGTGGGCAGTCGACGGTGCCCTCGACCAGGTCCGGAAAGCCGTGCAGCAGGCTGTCGGCCGAAACGTGCGCCAACCCGAAGCTGCGGATCCCGGGGGTGTCGATGATCCAACCCGGGTCGGTGTCGACCCCGGGCACCGGTGGCAGCCGCAGCGCCACCGCGCTGGTCGAGGTGTGCCGGCCCCGGCCGATCGCGCTGACCACGCCGACCGCGCGCAGCGCGTCCGGCACCAGCCGGTTGACCAGCGTCGACTTGCCCACCCCGGAGTGCCCGACCAGCACCGACACCTTGCCGCTCAACAGCGCGCGGAGCGCGTCGAGGTCGGAGTCGGGGCGGTTGAGCACGTACGGCAGCTCCAACTCGGTGTAGTAGCCGAGCACCTCCTCCGGCCCGGCCAGGTCGGCCTTGGTGAGGCAGAGCAGCGGCTCGACGTCCGCGTCGTACGCGGCCACCAGGCAACGGTCGATGAACCCGGTACGCGGCGGCGGGTCGGCCAACGCGCTCACGATCACCAACTGGTCGGCGTTGGCCACCACCACCCGTTCCAGCCGGCCCTCGGCGGTGGTCTCGTCGTCGTCGGCGGTGCGCCGCAGCACCGAACGGCGCTCGGCGATCCGGACGATGCGGGCGAGTGCGCCCTCCGCGCCGGACGTGTCGCCGACCAGGCTGACCCGGTCACCCACCACCACCGACTTGCGGCCCAGCTCGCGGGCCCGCATCGCGGTGACAGTGGGCAGCTCGGCGCCGACCACGCCCCGCTCCGCCCCGGACAGCACGCAGGTGTAGCGCCCCCGGTCGACGGCGATGACGAACCCGTCGACCGCGTCGGCGTGCCGCGGGCGGGTGCGCGTACGCGGGCGCGACGACTTACCGGGCCGGACCCGTACGTCGTCCTCGTCGTACTCCCGCCGTTTGGTCGCCAGGACCTTCCTCCGTCGCGTCAGCTCTTGCCGGTCACCATCGCTGACCATAGTGCCGGGAACTCGGGCATCGTCTTGGAGGTACACCCCACGTCGTCGACCTCGATGCCCGGAACGGCGAGCCCGGCCACCGCGGCGGCGTGAGCCATCCGGTGGTCGTGGTAGGTGTGGAAGAGCCCGCCGCGCAGCGGACGGGGCCGGATCTCCAACCCGTCGGGGGTCTCGGTGATGTCCGCGCCGAGCCCGCCGAACTCCCGCGTGAGCGCGGCGAGCCGGTCGGTCTCGTGGCCCCGGATGTGGCCGACACCGGTGAAGACCGACGGTGAGTCGGCCAGCAGGGCCAGCGCGGTCAGCACCAGGGTCAGCTCGCCGACGTCGGACAGGTCGGCGGTCAGACCGTGCACCACGCCGGTGCCGCGCACCGTCAGCCCGTCGGTGGAGAGGCTGACCTCGCCGCCCATCCGTTGCAGCAGCGAGCGGAGCTGCTCGACCGGCTGGGCGCTGCTGTGCGGCCAGCCCTGCAGGGTCACCTCACCGCCGGTGACCAGGGCGGCGGCGAAGAACGGCACGGCGCCGGACAAATCCGGCTCGATGTCCCAGCCGCGCCCGGTGAGCGGGCCGGGCTCGACGGTCCAGACATCGGGGGTGCTGTCGTCGACGGCCGCGCCGGCGGCCCGCAGCATCTGCACCGTCATCCGCAGGTGCGGCGCGGACGGCACCGGCGGGCCGACGTGGCGCACCACGACGCCCCGGTCGAAGCGCGGGGCGGCCAGCAACAGCCCGGAGACGAGCTGGCTGGATGCGGACGCGTCGATCACCACCTCGCCCCCGGTGACCCGGCCGGTGCCGCGCACGGTCAGCGGGAGGCTGCCGGTGCCGGTGACGTCGATCCGGACGCCCAGCGAGCGCAGCGCGTCGACCAGCGGGCCCAGCGGCCGGGTGCGGACGTACGGGTCGCCGTCGAAGCTGACCTGCCCGTCGGCCAGGCCCGCCACCGGTGGCACGAACCGCATCACGGTGCCGGCCAGCCCGACGTCGACGTGGGCGGGGCCGACCAGCGGGTGCGGGCGGACCAGCCAGCGCTCGTCGTCGCTGATCGACACGTGCGCGCCCATCGCCCGCAGGCCGGCGGCCATCAACTCGGTGTCCCGGGCCCGCAGCGGCCGGGCCAGCGTCGACGGGCCGGCCGCCAGCGCGCTGAGCACCAGGGCGCGGGCCGTCATCGATTTGGAACCGGGCAGGCGCAAGGTCGCTGCCACCGGGTCGGATGCGGTCGGTGCGGTCCACGGCTGCGGCGGCCGGGTCGCTGTCAGGTTCCCCACGGTTACATTCTGCCGTGTCGTCGGGGGGTCAGCGGCACCCGGCGCTCGTACTCCCGGTT
Organism: Micromonospora sp. DH14; assembly: GCF_029809455.1. Classification (NCBI taxonomy): domain Bacteria; kingdom Bacillati; phylum Actinomycetota; class Actinomycetes; order Micromonosporales; family Micromonosporaceae; genus Micromonospora; species Micromonospora sp. DH14. The sequence goes on from NZ_JARVKT010000026.1 coordinate 29,724, forward strand.
GTCGGGACAGCCGACAGCGCCCCCGACGCGTTAGCGTGTGCCCCATGTGCGGCAGGTACGCGACGACCCGGAGCGCCGGCGAGCTGAGCGCGCTGTTCGAGTCGTCCGACGACTCCGACGGCCAGGTCCGCGCCGACCACAACGTCGCGCCCACCGACCCGGTGCCGCTGGTCCGGCTCAGCCCGGAGGGGCACCGCAGCCTCTGCGTCGGCCGCTGGGGTCTGTTGCCGCACTGGTCCCGGTCCGCCTCGGGGGCCGCCCGCATGATCAACGCGCGGGCGGAGACGGTGGCCACCAGCCGGGCGTACGCGGGCTCCTTCGCCCGTCGCCGCTGCCTGATCCCGGCCGACGGCTGGTACGAGTGGGTCCGGCTGCCCGATGGTGGCCGCCAGGCGTACTTCATGACCCCCCGGGACGGTTCGGTGCTGGCCCTGGCCGGCATCTGGTCGGTCTGGGAGTCCGACGCCGAGACCCGGCTCACCTTCAGCGTGCTGACGACCGCGGCGCTCGGCGACCTGGCCGAGGTGCACGACCGGATGCCGGTGCTGCTGCCGGCGGAGCGTTGGTCGTCGTGGTTGGCCCCGACGGACGAGCCGCAACGGCTGCTGAGCCCGGCGTCGGCGGAGCAGTTGGCGGGGTTGGAGATCCGCCCGGTGGGCGCGGCGGTGGGAGACGTCCGCAACGACGGGCCGCACCTGACCGCCCGGGTGTCGGTGGCGCCGACGGTGACGCCGCAGGAGTTGACCCTCTTCTGACGCTGTCGCGCATCGTCGGCCGCCGATTTGCCAGGGTTCCGCGTGATTCGTCTCCCGACTGTTCAGTCAGGTTCCCGGCAGACCCTTGTCCCGATGTTGCGAAGTGCGATAGAACACAGCGCCGGTAGTGGACATCGATTCGCACGGGGCGGACGACGTCCACCGATCTTGCCGGTCCCACGGGGGAGGTGGGCGGATGACACGGGCACGTATGCCGCGTCCGCACGAGGTGGCGGCGGCGCGGCGAGATCCGCGACTGCTGCGGGCAGTGCGGGAACGGCGACAGGACGACGCGTGGCGTACCAGGGGCACCTGCCAGAGCGTCGATCCGGAGACCTTCTTTCCGGCACCGAACGAACCGGCGGACGCCGCCGTCGCGCTGTGCCGCAGTTGTGACGTACAGGGGTCCTGCCTGGCCTGGGCCCTCGACGTCGGCGACTGCCACGGCGTCTGGGGCGGCACCACGCCCCGGGAACGACGGGCGATGCTCGTCGCCTGGCGCGGCGAGGTCGACCCCGACCCGGACGCCATCGACGACGCCGGCCCGCCGGTGCGCGACCGCCTGCTCGCCCTGGTCCCGCTGAGCTGATCGGCGGCCGGGTTCGCGCCCGTCGCCGGTCCGGCGGCGCAGAATGGTGCGGTGCCACCCAGCGACGACATCGACACCCCGCGCGGTCCGGCGCGGATCGACACCGACCTGCCGGCCCGACCGGCCACCGCCCTGCTCGTCCTCGGGCACGGTGCGGGCGGCAGCGTCGACGCGCCCGACCTGCTCGCGGTCCGGGACGCGTCGGTCGCGGCCGGCCTGGCGGTGGTCCGGGTGACCCAGCCGTACCGGGTCGCCGGTCGACGGGCGCCGGCGCCGGCCGGTCACCTCGACGAAGCCTGGGTGGCGGTGCTCGGCGTGCTGCGTGACCGGCACGCCGACGTGCCGACGGTGGTGGTCGGTGGGCGTTCCAGTGGCGCGCGGGTGGCCTGCCGGACGGCCCGCGCGGTGGGCGCGGTGGGCGTGGTCGCCCTGGCCTTTCCGCTGCACCCGCCCGGCCGGCCGGAACGCTCACGGGCCGCCGAACTGGACACCGGTCTGCCGACGCTTGTCGTCAACGGTGACCGGGACCCGTTCGGGACGCCGGAGCCGGGGCCGGCGGTGCAGGTGGTGAGCCGTCCCGGTGAGACGCACGATCTGCGCCGGGATCCGGCCGGCACCGCCGCCGCCGTGCGCGACTGGCTGTCCGCCCAGGGCTGGGCGGCCGGCTGACCGGTCGCGTCGGCTCGCCGGGGCGACCGTTTCCGGTGCCGGGCACGGGTCGTTGCATCCGATGGTGCCGCCGGCCCGATCCGGGCCGGTGACACCAGTCCTCCCAGGCCCTTCCTGGTCCCAGCGCCGGCCGCCGTCGGGGCCGGGACCAGGAACGGGGAGAGCCGGCCGGAATGCCCCAGTGGTCATCTCGCGTTACTACCCCCGGACGACTTTTCTGCGAGGGGGGTGACCGGTGCCAACCGAGACACGAAGCCTGGAACAGGATGAACGGGACGCCCGGCAGTTGAAGCGGCTGCTGGACGGCCCGCAGTGGCCCGCCACGGCGGGACCGGGCGGGGTGGGTGCGGTGAGCACGGGCACACCAGCCGGAAGTGAATCTGTGGGTAGGTCCGTGCGCGTATCCTCGGCGGGAAAGCATCCGACGCGAGGGGATGTGCGGTTGACCACCGAGAAGACGGACGAGCGCAGGGCCCGATTCGAGCGGGACGCGATGCCATTCGTCGATCAGCTCTACGCTGCTGGGCTGCGAATGACGCGCAACCCGGCGGATGCCGAGGACCTGGTCCAGGAGACCTACCTGAAGGCGTACGCGGCCTTCCACCAGTTCGAGCAGGGCACGAACCTGAAGGCCTGGCTGTACCGGATCCTGACCAACACCTACATCAACTCCTACCGCAAGCGGCAGCGCCAGCCGATCCAGGCGCCCACGGAGGAGATCACCGACTGGCAGCTCGCCGAGGCCGAGTCGCACACCTCCAGCGGGTTGCGCTCCGCCGAGACGGAGGCACTGGACCGGCTGCCGGACAGTGACGTCAAGGAGGCCCTCCAGCAGTTGCCGGAGGAGTTCCGCCTGGCCGTCTACCTCACCGATGTCGAGGGCTTCTCCTACAAGGAGGTCGCCGACATCATGGGTACGCCGATCGGCACCGTGATGTCGCGTCTGCACCGTGGCCGTCGTAATCTGCGCAAGCTGCTCGAGCGCTACGCGGGGGAGCGGGGCTTCAGTGCGGCCCGCTCGGCGAAGGGTTCGACCGCCGCCGCTGCCGGCCGGGAGGTGTGACGTGAGCTGTGGGGAGCCGCACGAGACGGACTGCCGCGAAGTCCTCGCGGAGGTGTATCTCTACCTGGATCTGGAGTGCGCCGACGAGCGCCGCTCGCTGATCCGGCACCACCTGGACGAGTGCGGGCCCTGCCTGCGCGAGTACGGGCTGGAGCAGGAGGTGCGGGCGCTGGTGGCGCGTTGCTGTGGCAACGAGACCGCGCCGGACGAGCTGCGTGAGCGGCTGCGGGTCAAGCTCACCGAGCTGGTGGTGTTCGAGACCAGCGATTCCCGTGAGCTGGCCGACTGAGCGTCGGCATGAGCTGGCAAGACCGGTGGCCCGGGTCGATGTCGACCCGGGCCACCGGTGTGTCCGGCCTCGGCCGGCTGAGCGACGACGGGCAGTGGGCCCGTCGACCCGTTCAGGAGTTGGGACGCTTGCCGTGGTTCGCGGCGCTCTTCTTACGAGCCTTCTTCTTCCGGGACTTCTTCGCCATGCTGACCTCCTCGTGATGGGTCGGATCCGTCCTGCGCACGACCTCGGCGCGGATGCGGCCACCGGCGGTCCGGCGTCGGGTCCGACCCGCTGATGGTAGTGCGGTCGGCACCCGCCGCCTCCCCCAGGGCGGGAGTGCCGTCCCGGCTGTGCCGCTGCGCGCCCACCACCGGTCGACGCATGATTGGATACGTCGGCAGGCACGTCGCGAAGAGGGAGGGCCTGGACATGGCCGAGGAGATCCGCGCCGAGATGGTGGCCAACGTCTGGAAGGTCGTCGCCACGGCGGGTGACACGGTGGCCGAGGGTGACACCCTGGTGATCCTCGAGTCGATGAAGATGGAGATCCCGGTCGTCGCCGAGTCCGACGGTGTGCTCCAGCAGCTCGCCGTGCACGAGGGCGACGTCGTGCAGGACGGTGACCTGATCGCGGTGATCGCTTGACCGGGCTGCTGGTCCGTCCGGCCGAGCCCGCCGACTTCCCAGCGGTGGCCCGGCTGACCGTTGCCGCGTACGAGGCGGACGGTCAGCTCAAGGGCGAGCACGGGTACGGCGAGGTGCTGGCCGACGTGGCGACCCGGGCCGCCAGCGGCGAGGTGCTGGTCGCTGTCGACGAGCTGACCGGGGCGGTGCTCGGCTCGGTCACGTTCGTGCTGCCGGGCACCCCGTTCGCGGAGCTGTCCGGGCCGGGCGAGGCGGAGTTCCGGATGCTCGCCGTCGACCCGGGCGCGCAGGGTCGTGGCGTCGGTGCCGTGTTGGTCGAGGCGTGTGTCGACCGGGCTACCGGGTTGGGTTGCACGGCGGTGGTGATCTGCGTCCGGGCCGGGATGGCCGCTCCGGCGCACCGGCTCTACTCGCGGCGCGGGTTCGTCCGCGCGCCGGAGAAGGACTGGTCGCCGGTGCCGGGCGTGGACCTGCTCGGTCTGCGACTGAGCCTGACGCGCGGCTGAGCCGCTGCCGGGCGGGCCCGGGTCAGGCGTCGGGCTGGGTGCCGATGGCGGCCAGCAGCTCGTCGGCCACCTCCAGCGCGAGCTTGCGACGTTCGTCGTCGCTGATGTGCGGCGCGCGTACCGCGAACCAGCTGGTGTGCACCGCGAACAGGGACAGCGCGGCGCGAAGCTGGGCGGCGGGAGAGTCGTCGCCCCGGCAGAGCGCGTCGGCCAGCTCCAACATCCGACCGCGCATCTTCTGACCGGAGGAGAGGCTCTTGAGCGCGGTCTGGTTCTGCTCGAAGAAGCGCATCACCGACGGCTGGGCGCCGTCGAACATCGTGTCGGCGTACCGGGAGATCAGCTCGCGTCGGGTGGCCAGGGTCGCGGGCTGGGTGGCGGCCCAGGCGGTCAGCGCGTCCATCCGCTCCAGCCGGTCCTCGACGAAGCTGGCGACGATGTCGTCCTTGCTCTTGAAGTGGTAGTAGAGCGCGGCCTTGGTGACGTTGAGGCGCTCGGCGATCTCCCGGAGCGAGGTCTTCTCGTACCCCTGCTCGGTGAAGAGTTCGAGCGCGACGGCCTTGATCCGTTCCCGCGTTCCGCCGCCTGTGCTCTCGCTCACCCACGCCCCCTAATGTGCTTGACCGATGCCCGTACCCAACTTACCGTGCGGCTAGTAAGGTGACTAGCCGGGCGGCAAGTAAGTATGGCAATCCTCGGGGGGAGCTTATCCATGACTCAGGCAACCCAGGTCGGCACACGACCCAACAACATCAGGGTCGTGCTGTTCGGGCTGATGATCGCGATGATGCTCGCGATGCTCGACAACATGATCGTCAGCACCGCGTTGCCGCGGATCGTCGGCGAGTTCGGCGGGCTCAACCACTTCACCTGGGTGGTTACCGCGTACGTCCTGGGCACCACCGTCTCCACCCCGATCTGGGGCAAGCTCGGTGACCTCTACGGCCGCAAGTCGGTCTTCCTGACCTCGGTCGTCATCTTCCTGGTCGGCTCCGCCCTCTGCGGCATGGCCGGCTCCGGCATGTTCGGCGGCCCGCAGGACGGCATGGTCCAGCTCATCGCCTTCCGGGCCGTGCAGGGCCTCGGCGCCGGTGGCCTCATGGTCGGCGTGATGGCGATCATCGGTGACCTGGTCCCGCCCCGCGAGCGCGGGCGCTACCAGGGCATGATCGCCGGCATCATGGCCATCGCCATGGTCGCCGGCCCGCTGGTCGGCGGCTTCATCACCGACCACCTCTCCTGGCGCTGGGCGTTCTACGTGAACCTGCCGCTGGGCGGTGTCGCGCTGCTCGTGCTGATCACCACCATGCACCTGCCGAAGTACCGCACCGAGCACCGGATCGACTGGCTCGGCGCCGGGCTGCTCTCGGTCGGCATCACCGCGATCGTGCTCATCACCACCTGGGGTGGCAACGAGTACGACTGGACCTCGCCGCAGATCCTCGGCCTGGCCGTGTTGGCCGTCGTCGCACTGGTCGTGTTCGGCCTCGTGGAACGCCGGGTCCAGGAGCCGATCCTGCCGTTGGCGCTCTTCGCCAACCGCAACTTCGCGCTGATCTCGGTGATCGGGTTCCTGCTCGGCTTCGCGATGTTCGGCGCGATGAACTTCCTGCCGCTGTACCAGCAGACCGTGCAGGGGGCGTCGGCGACCAACAGTGGTCTGCTGCTGCTGCCCCTGATGTTCGGCATGCTGGTCGTCTCGCTGGTCATCGGCCGGGCGATCACCCGCAACGGCAGGTACCGGGCGTACCCGATCATCGGTGGTGTGGTGATGACCGGGGGCATGGCGCTGCTGTCCATGCTCGACACCGACACCAGCAAGCTGATGTCCTCGCTGTACATGATCGTGCTCGGCGTCGGCATGGGCTTCCTCATGCAGACGTCGATGCTGATCGCGCAGAACAGCGTGGAGCAGAAGGACCTCGGCGCGGCCAGCGGCGCGGCCACCTTCTTCCGGTCGATCGGCGGCTCGTTCGGCATCTCGCTGTTCGGCGCGATCTTCGCCAGCCGGCTGGCCGGCTCGGAGGGCGGTAGGGCCTTCGGTGGCGGCGAGGCCGGGGCCGGGATGGACCTGGCGAAGCTCAGGGAGTTGCCCGCCCAGGCCCGCGAGGCGGTGCTCGGCGGTCTCTCCGACGCCATCTCGCACGTCTTCCTCTGGGCGGTCCTGTTCACCATCGTGATCCCGGTGCTCGCCTGGTTCATCAAGGAGATCCCGCTGCGCACCGCGAACGAGGCCCCGCCACAGGCCACCCCGGAGGAGAACGCCGAGGTAGCCCTAGGCAAGGCTGCCCCGGTCGCCTGACCAACCGCGACAAGCGCCGCGTCGACCTCACGGTCGGCGCGGCGCGCCCCTGCTCAGGCGTTGCCAGAGGCGGCGTAGGGGGTTGCGGGGGCGGGGGAGCCGGGGGGAGTGGGTGTTCAGCAGGTCGGTGGCCAGCGCAGCGGTCGCCGGGTCCAGCTGTGGGGCGGCCAGTGCCAGGTGCGCCAGCGACGCGGCGATCGGGACCGGTCGGGTCCGCGCCACGTCGGCCACGTCGGCCAACCGCTCCGCCACCACCCGGGCCACGTCCGGCCGGACCGAAGGGTCGACCCAGGCCGCGGTGACGAGGGCGAACAGCGCCGCCTCGGTGACCCAGTCCTCGACGCCCCAGACCAGGTCGAGGAGCACCCGGCGTCGGGTCGAGCCCTCCCACGGCTCGTCGGTGCGGTGGTGCAGCAGCCCCAGGCAGGCCCACACCTGCACGCCACGGACCCAGACCGACGGGTCGTGAGCGGCGAGCAGCCGACCCACCGCGTTGGCCGGCGCGGCCGGCGGGTGCACCAGCAGGCCGAGCAGGTCGGCCAGCTCAAGGCCGGCCAGGCCCACCGCCGCGTCGTACGCCGCCGGTGGGTGTGCCCACGCCGGGTGGGCGATCTGCCCGATCCGTTCGACAGCAGCCGCCGAGGGCGCCGCCAGCGCGGGCGTGGGGACGGCGTCCGCGTAGTGCCACAACCGTTGCGCTGACGCCCGTCGGGGTTCGCGCGGGTCGGGCTCCGGCGCGCCGACGACCTCGATCCGCAGCCCGGGGGCGGTGGCGATCGCCGTTCCGACCGCGCTGGGCGGGGCGGCGGCGGGTAGGCGTACGGCACCGCCGAGGCCGTTGTCGTCGTCGGCGACCGCCTGGCGCATCGCGTCGACCAGCGGCCCACCGGCCGGGGTGAGCTGGCCGAGCCAGGGCCGGCCCCGGCAGCACTGGGCCAGGTCGCCGTGCTCGTGGCTGTCGTCCGGGTGGTCCCGCACGAAGTCGGCGAGCGCGACCAGATGGGCGAGGTCGCCGTCGCGCAGGTGCCGCAGGCGGTGGGCGGTGTGCACCGCGCAGTCGAACGACGGATCGCGCGCCAGCGCCCGCTCGGTCCACTCCAGCGCCTCGTCCAGTCGGCCGATCTCGGCCAGGGTGCCGGCGATGTCCGCGTAGATCGCCAGGTCGTCGGGGTCCAGCTCGACGGCCCGACCGAGGGCCGCGAGGCCGTCGCGGGTCCGGCCCGAGCTGCGGTACGCGTACCCGAGCCACACCTCGCCCATCTTCGAGGGTTGGGCGCGTACCCCTCGGGTGGCCCAGCGGACCGCCAGCTCGGCCTCGCCGAGGCGTCGGGCCAGCGCGGACGCCGCCCCCAGCAGCAGACCGTGTTCGGGGTGCACGGTGGCCGCGTTGCGCGCGAGGGCGAGGTACGGGGACAGCGGGGCCCGGCCGATGCGGGGGACGGGGTCGGGCAGCGCGGCGCAGATCTGCATGAGGACGCGGGCGATGTGCTCCGGGTCCAGTCGTTCGGCCAGTTCGGGCGCGGTCACCCAGGGCACGCCGGCCCACTCGGTGCCGGGTGCGTAGGCCGTCGCCGCGGCCAGCAGCTCCAGCCCTTCGGCGGGGCGGCCGGCGGTGGCCAGGAGGTGCGCGCGGGCGACCACCGCGCCCACGAAGGTGTGGTGGTTGATCGGGAAGAGGTCGAGGCCGCCGCCGCTCGTCGCGGCGAGCCGGGCCAGCGTCTCGTGCACCTCCGGAAGGGTGGGGGCCTGCGCCAACGCACCGGCGAGGTGGCCGGCGGCGTGGTGCAGGTCGCCCTCGTCAAGGGCCAGCCGGGCCAGCGCCAGCTCCTCCGTCACGGAGAGCGCGGGATCGTCCGTTCCCTCAGGCACGTCGTCCTCTCGTGGCAGCTAGTCCGGGTGCGGCGGGGTGAAGCTTAGTTGATATTGAGATCAACTGGTGATCAGCTGCGCAGTCCTGCTCGTTCGATTGCTGAGTTACGGTTAAAAGTGCAAGACTGAGCAAGAATCGCGCGGCAATCGCGCAGAGGAGGGGTTCCGTGACACGTGCAGGGGCTGGAATGGCCGCCGACATCGACGAGCAGCCGGCTGGCTACGCGCGCCTGCTCTCCGCGGCCAACGCCGCGGAGATCGCCCGGGTCGCGGCGGTCATCGCCGAACGTCGGCCACGGCACGTGGTCTTCACCGCGCGGGGCACCTCCGACCACGCGGCGCTCTACGGGGCCTACCTGACCGAGATCCGGCTCGGCCTGCCCGCCGGGCTCGCCTCGCCCAGCGTCGTCACCCTGTTCGGGGCCCGCCCCGACCTGTCCGACGCGCTGGTCGTCGGGGTCAGCCAGAGCGGTGGCTCACCCGACCTGGCCGAGGTGCTGCGCGCCGCCCGCGCCTCCGGCGCGCTGACCCTCGCGGTGACCAACGCCCCCGACTCGCCGCTGGTCGACGTGGCCGAGCTGAGCGTCGACATCGCCGCCGGGCACGAGCGGGCGGTGGCCGCCACCAAGACGTACACCGCCGAGCTGCTCGCCCTGTTGATGCTGGTGGAGGGGGTCCGGGCCGGCGACGGGGTGCTGCCGACCGCCGAACGGGAAGCGCTCGACGCGCTGCCCGAGCTGGCTGCCCGCACCCTGGCCGACGACACCCCGGCCCAGCTCGCCCCGCGCTACCGGTTCGCCCGCCAGTTGGTCACCACCGGCCGCGGCTACGCCTACCCGACCGCCCGGGAGGCCGCGCTGAAGCTGATGGAGACCTCGTACCTGCCGGCGCTCGCCTTCTCCGGTGCCGACCTGCTGCACGGCCCGCTCGCGATGACCGACCCGGAGGTCCCGGTGCTCGCCGTGGTCGGCTCCGGCCCCGGCGGTCGGTCGATGGGGGAGGTGCTGCCCCGCCTCGGCGAACGCCGCGCCGACGTCGTGGTGGTCGGCTCCGCCGACGTGCCGGGCGCCACCCGGCTGGCCGTTCCCGAGGTCGACGAGCGGTACGCCCCACTGCTGGACATCCTGCCGATGCAGCGGCTGGCGCTGGCCCTGGCGCTCACCCGGGGTGAGGATCCGGACGCGCCGCGCGGGTTGAAGAAGGTCACCGCGACGATGTGAGGCGTGGCGTGGCACCCTGGTCACCGTGTCCACGCTGCGCGACCTCGCCGAGGAGCACACCCATCTCCGTCCGGCCGACATCGACCACCTGCACCGGATCGCCGGCGACTGGCAGCTGCTCTCCGATCTCTCCTTCGCTGACCTGCTGCTCTGGGTGCCTGTCGACACCGAGGGCACGTTCCTCTGCGTCGCCCAGGTCCGTCCGACCACCGCGCCGACCGCGTACCAGGACGACCAGGTGGGTCGGATCGTCGGCGGGCCGGAGGTGGCCCACCTGGGGGTGGCGTACTCCCAGGGTCGGATCTGGCGGGAGGGCGACCCGGTCTGGTACGGCGACGTGCCGGCCCGACACGAGGCGATCCCGGTTCGGCTGCGTACCGCCGAGGGGGAGGCCGGCGAGGTGATCGCCGTGGTGGGGCGGGACACCAACCTCTCCACCGCGCGTACGCCCAGCCAGCTGGAGCTGAACTACCTCACCACCGCCGACGACCTGGCGCAGATGATCGCGGACGGCACGTTCCCGCCGCCACGGCATCCGGGCGAGACCACCTCGGCGCCCCGGGTCGGCGACGGCCTGGTCCGGCTCGACGCCGGCGGCAAGGTCACCTACGCCAGCCCGAACGCGCAGTCCGCGTACCGCCGACTGGGCTACGCCGCGCACCTGGTGGGCGAGGATCTGGCCGCGCTGCACCGCCGGCTGGCCGGCGACCCGCTGGACGGCACCGAGGCGTCGAACGGGATCCTGGCCGCGCTGCGCGGTGAGGCGCCGCCCCGCCGGGAGATCGACGCACGGGGTGCCACGATGCTCACCAGGGCGCTGCCGCTGATGCCGGCCGGGGTGCCGATCGGGGCGCTGGTGCTGGTCCGGGACATCACCGAGGTTCGCCGCCGGGACCGGGCACTGATCACCAAGGACGCCACCATCCGGGAGATCCACCATCGGGTGAAGAACAACCTCCAGACGGTGGCTGCGCTGCTGCGGTTGCAGGCCCGCCGGGTGGCGATGCCGGAGGCCCGGGTCGCGCTTGAGGAATCGGTCCGACGGGTCGCCTCGATCGCCCTGGTGCACGAGACGCTCTCCATGTCCAGCGACGAGGCGGTCGAGTTCGACGGCATCGTCGACCGGGTGGCCAGTGCGGCGACCGAGGTCGCGGCGACCGAGGTGAGCGTCGGCATGCGGCGGCGGGGCAGCTTCGGCGTGCTGCCGGCGGAGATCGCCACCTCGCTGGTGATGGTCCTCAACGAACTGCTGCTCAACGCCGTCGAGCACGGCTTCCCGCCGGCCGACGAGGCGGACGAGGTCCCGGTGCCCGCCGCGTCCGGCATGGTGCCGGTCGCCGCCCCCGAGGTCGACCCGTCGCTGCGGCCCGAGGTGGTGGTCTCCGCGCACCGGTTCCGCAAGATGCTGCACGTCTCGGTGACCGACAACGGCCGCGGTCTACCGCCGGACTTCGACGCCGAACACGGCAGCCGGCTCGGCCTCCAGATCGTCCGCGCGCTGATCACCGGGGAGCTGCGCGGCACCATCGAACTGCGGGCCGGTGCCAACGGCGGCACCGAGGCGGTGCTGGTCATCCCGCTGGCCCGCAGCGCCCCGGAGGGACGCTCCCAACCCTGACCCGCCCTGCCGCCTCCGATGGGGCGGGGTCCGCAGCGGGAGCGGATGTCGGGATGGGCGTGATGCCTCTCAGTCATCAGGATGACTGAGAGGCATCAGGCGCATCGAGGTGGGTGGGCCCGGTCGCCGGCCGTCGCCCCGGGGTCGGGTCAGCGGTCGGAGCGGGTGGTCAGCAGAGCGACGGTCAGGCCGGGGCGCTGCCAGACCTGCGCGACGGTGAAGTCCGCGCGGAGCGCGTCGCCCTTGGCGTCGGGCACGGTGGCCAGCGGGTCGGCGTGCCGGCCGGAGACGACGAGCCACACCCGTGTCGTACCGGCCAGGCACTGTGCCGGCTGGGGGCACTCGGCGGCCCACAGATCGCCGCGGCGTGCCTCGTCCTCGGTGACCAGCACGTCGCGTGGTGGGTCGGCGAGGTGGTATTCGATGCCGAGGTCGAGGAAGAGCCAGCTGTGCCGGGGCGAGTAGACCACCGCGTCCCCCGGTCGTTGACCGTCCGCGATCACCCGCGCCGCCCCCGCGTAGTCCACCGGGGCGCTGCGCGGCCACTCGTGGGTGCGTCGCAGCGCCGCCTGGTCGGGCAGGCCGAGCAGCCCGGCCAGGACCACCACCACCAGCGCGCCCGGCGCGGTCACGGCGGCGAGCGCCGCCCCCGCCAACAGGCAGGCGAAGGGCACCACGAAGACCAGGTACCGGGGCACCCACAGCGGCACGACCGCGCCGGCGGCGAAGAGCAGCAGTACGGGCAGCAGCACCGCGCTGACCGGCAGCACCGCGCGCCGCCCGAGCCGGGCCGCGCCCAGCGCGGCGACCCCGACCAGCAGGCCACCCACCACACTGCTCTGGGCCGCGCCGCCGGGCAGCGCGCTCAGGTCGTCCGGCCGGACCAGGTGGACCCAGTTCAACTGCCGGGACTGCTGGGTCCGGGCCTTCACCAGCAACGGGGTGACCAACAGCGCGGCCGGCAGCACGGCGACCAGCCACCGCCACACCCGCCGGTCCCGCTCGACGTCGAGGCGCGGGGCGACGCTGCCGGCTGCGGCTGCGGCTGGGGCGGCGCTGGCTGGGGCGGCGATGCCGGCCGCAGCCGGGCCGCGCCACCAGGCGATGAGGACGACCAGCGCGTGGGCGGCGAGCAGGGTGAGCGCGATCAGATGGATGAGCCCGAGCGCGGCGACGGCGGTGGCGTAACCGGCCCAACGGGCCCAGCTCGGCCGGCGCAACGCGGTCACCAGCAGCAGTGTGGCGAGCACGGCGAGCATGGTGGCCAGCGCGTACGGCCGGGCCTCCTGCCCGTAGCGGGAGGTGCCGGGAAGCACCGCGAACAGCAGCCCGGCGAAGAGGCCGGCGCGCCGGTCGACGAGCCGCGCGCCGAGCACGGCGAGCAGCCCGGCCGCCACCGTCATCGCCAGCACCGCCGGTAGCCGCAGGGCGATCGTGGCGTCGCCGACGACGGTGGTCCACCCGTGCATCAGCAGGTAGTACGGCCCGGTGGCGGCGTCGATGGTGCCGGCCAGCCGGGCCAGGTCGGTGGGTGAACGGGTGGCCGCGCTCCACGTCGCCAACTCGTCGCGCCAGAGCTGGGCGGAGCCCAGCCCGGTCACTGTCACCGCCAGGGTCAGCAGCGCCGGGGGAAGCCAGACCGGCAGGCGGCGCAGCCGCTCCCACGCCGTGCCGGCCGACCTCTCGGACAATTGCCCCACGGTTCGAGCCTGCCACGGCCACCCTCCCCGTGGGCGTCACCCAGCGGCAGGGGACGGGCGCCAGGCGGACATCACGTCGTTCGGTCGGGCGGTCTTCGCCGGATCACGCTCCACGAGTTCGTCGAGCACGGCGTCGATGCGGGCGATCAGCTCGTCGTCGAGCCGTACCGTGGCCGCCTTGGCCGTCTCGGCGAGCTGCTCCGGCCGGGACGCGCCGACGATCGCGCTCGCCACGGTCGGACGGGCCAGCACCCACGCCACCGCCAGCTGGGCCATCGTGCAGCCGGCCGCCTCGGCGACCGGTCGGAGCTGGCGTACCCGGGAGAGCAGCAGATCCGAGGAGTAGCGGGCGATGAACGAGCCACCGAAGCCGTCGGTGGCCCGGGAGCCGGCGGGCGGACGTCGGCCAGGTTCGTACCGACCGGTCAGCACGCCCATCGCGAGTGGTGACCAGGCGAGCTGGCCCAGGCCGAGGTCCGCGCAGGCGGGCGACACCTCGGCCTCCACCACCCGCCACAGCATCGAGTACTGCGGCTGGTTGGCGATGAACGGGATGCGCAGCTCGGCGGCGAGCCGCAGGCCCTCGCGCAGCTGCGGGGCGGTCCACTCGGAGGCGCCGACGTAGAGCACCTTGCCCTGGCGGACCAGGTCGGCGAAGGCGAGCATCGTCTCCTCCAGCGGCACGCTGTCGTCGTACCGGTGCGCCTGGTAGAGGTCGACGTAGTCGGTGCCCAGCCGGTTCAGCGAGGCGTGGCAGCCCTCGATGATGTGTTTGCGGGACAGCCCGGCGTCGTTGGCCCCCGGCCCGACCGGCAGGCACACCTTCGTGCACAGCTCGATCGAGCTGCGCCGGACGCCGCTCAGCGCCTTGCCCAACGCCTCCTCGGCCCGCCCGTTGGCGTACCGGTCGGCGGTGTCGAACGTGGTGATGCCCGCGTCCAGGGCGGCGGCCACGCACGCCGCCGCCGCGTCGTCGTCGAGCTGGTTGCCGTGGGTGACCCAGTTGCCGTACGCGACCGCGCTGACGCGCAGGCCCGAGCGGCCCAGTTGCCTGTGCTCCATACCGAGGATCCTCGGGCCGCCCCGCGCTGTCGCCGAACCGTTCGACCGTGGTCGAATCCGTGGGTGATCGAGGTTCGGTTCTCGCCCGACGACCTGAGCCGGGTCCGGTTCGTGCACTCGCCGCTGGCCGAGCTGGTGGCCAGCTCCTGGGCGTTGCGCAAGCCGACGAAGTACTGGATGCACCGCCCGTGGCGGGAACGCGCGGAGCGGCTGCTGCCGGACGCCGGCCTGGAGCCGCTGCTGGCGGTGCTCAGGTCGTCCAACGGTTACGTGCCGGATTTCCTCACCCCGATCGGGGCGGCACCGAACCTGGCCGCCGAGCTGCGGGCGGTCGCCGGCACCGACCCGTCCCTGGTACGCCGGCAACTGGACCGGGCCGGCGCACCCCGGCTGACCACTGACGAGCTGGTCGCGCAGCTGCACCGGTACTTCACACTGCTGATCGCACCGGACTGGCCCCGACTGCGGGCCCTCGCACTGGCCGACATCCGGCGGCGGACGCTGCTCGCCGCCGAGCAGGGTGGACGCATCCTGCTCCGCGAGCTGCACCCGTTGATCCGCTGGGACGGCGCTGCCCTGCGGGTCGCCGTCGGCACGACCAGGCCGGCCGGTCTGGACGGACGCCCGTGGACGCTGCTGCCCACCTCCTTCTCCGGGCCGACGGTGCACGCGATCTGGGAAGGTGACGCCGGGCCGGCCCTCTGCTATCCGCCCGCCGGGCTCGGTGACCTGTGGGCCGCGCCGCCGCCCAGCGCCGCGCTGGGCGCCCTGCTCGGCGGTACGCGGGCGGCGGCGCTCGCCCTGCTCGACGCGCCGCTGAGCACCGGTGAGTTGGCCGCGATGCTGGGTCTCGCGCCGGCGACCGCGTCGCACCACCTCACCACGCTGCGGGACAACGGCCTGATCGTCGGCGTACGCCAGGGACGGGTGGTGCGTTATGCCCGAACTGTCCTCGGTGACCAACTGGTCGGCTGACCTCCGGCCCGTGATGTGGGATCCAGCACGCGGACATTGGCCGGCCCCCATGGGGTGTGGCAGCATGAGCCCATGACCGCCGCAGTCGTCCGCCGCTTCGTGGCACGTCGCCACGTCGATTACGGCCGCGTGCGCAGCGCGATCTGTCCGGCCTACTGACGACGCCCGACCAATCCGTCTCGGGCGCGCTCGCGCCGGCTGTCTGAAGACACCGTTGTCCCGCCCGCTTCGCCGGGCCGGCCGCCGCGCCCCGCGTGCCCCGAGGCACAGCAGACAACGGAGGACGCCGCGATGGCGGTCAGCAGCATCCCGGCCCGTTCCGAGGACCCGACGGCTCGTCCGACCCGAGCGCCGCGCCGGCCACGGGGTGAGGGTCAGTGGGCGCTCGGCCACCGTGAGCCGCTCAACCCCAACGAGCGGATCAAGAAGGACGACGACCCACTCAACGTTCGAGCCCGCATCGAAACCATCTACGCGCACCGCGGCTTCGCCTCCATCGACCCGCAGGACCTGCGCGGCCGGTTCCGCTGGTGGGGCCTCTACACCCAGCGCAAGGCGGGCATCGACGGCGGGCGCACCGCCGTGCTGGAGCCGCACGAGCTGGAGGACGAGTTCTTCATGCTCCGGGTCCGCATCGACGGCGGTCAGCTCAGCCTGGCCCAGCTGCGGGTGATCGCGGACATCTCCCGGGAGTTCGCCCGGGACACCGCCGACATCACCGACCGGCAGAACATCCAGTACCACTGGATCCGGGTCGAGGACATGCCGGAGATCTGGCGCCGGCTGGAGTCGGTCGGCCTGCAGACCACCGAGGCGTGCGGCGACTGCCCGCGGATCGTGCTGGGCAGCCCGGTCGCCGGGGTGGCCCGCGACGAACTGCTCGACCCGACCCCGGCGATCGACGAGATCGTCTCCCGGTACGTCGGTGACAAGCAGTTCTCCAACCTGCCCCGCAAGTTCAAGACGTCGATCTCCTGGCTGGTGGACACCCCGTACGAGTCGAACGACATCGCGTTCCTCGGTGTCGACCACCCCGAGCACGGCCCCGGCTTCGACGTCTGGGTCGGCGGTGGCCTCTCCACCAACCCGATGCTCGCCCAACGGCTCGGCGTCTGGGTGCCGCTGGCCGAGGTACCGGACGTGTGGGCAGGTGTCGTCGGGATCTTCCGCGACTACGGCTACCGCCGACTGCGCAACCGGGCCCGGCTGAAGTTCCTGGTGGCCGACTGGGGCGTGGAGCGCTTCCGCGAGGTGCTGGAGAAGGACTACCTCGGTCGTACGCTGCTCGACGGCCCAGCGCCGGTCCTGCCGTCGAAGCCGATCGACCACGTGGGCGTGCACGAGCAGGCCGACGGGCGGCACTACGTGGGCGCCGCCCCCGTGGTCGGGCGGGTTTCCGGCGCGCAGCTCAGCCAGCTCGCCGACGTGGTCGAGGCGCACGGCAGCGACCGGGTGCGGCTCACCCCGTACCAGAAGCTGCTGGTGCTCGACGTGCCGTCGGAGCGGACGGAGTCGCTCGTCGACGCGCTGCGCGGGATCGGTCTGGAGGCCCGGCCGTCGGCTTGGCGGCGCGGCACGATGGCGTGCACCGGCATCGAGTACTGCAAGCTCGCCATCGTCGAGACGAAGGCCCGTGGCGAGGAGTTGGTGGCCCGGCTGGAGCAGCGGCTGCGCGACTTCGACGCGGACATCTCGATCCACATCAACGGCTGCCCGAACGCGTGTGCCCGCACCCAGGTGGCCGACATCGGGCTGAAGGGCCAACTGGTGGTCGGCCCGGACGGCCGGCAGGTCGAGGGTTTCCAGGTGCACCTGGGTGGCGGGCTGGGCATGGCGCAGGGGCAGACCGCCGGGTTCGGCCGCAAGCTGCGCGGCCTGAAGACCACCGCCGACGAGCTTCCGGAGTACGTGGAACGGCTGGCCCTGCGCTACCTGGCCGGTCGCAGCGAGGGCGAGACGTTCGCCAACTGGGTGATCAGAGTCGACGAGGAGGAACTGCGGTGAGCAGCGAGAACCGAGCGGCACCTCTGCACTGCCCGTACTGCGGCGAGGAGGACCTGCGGCCGCACGAGGCGGGGCATGGCGCCTGGGAGTGCCACGCCTGCACCCGGGTCTTCTCGGTGAAGTTCATCGGGCTGCTCAGCCGGACGGTGACCCGGTGAGCGCGGGTCTCGTCTCGGCCACGAGCCTGCGCCTGGTGGGCCCGGGCGCCTCGGCACCGGCCGACCCGAGCGGGCGCAGCCCGGACGAGCTGCGGGCCCTGGCCGAGCAGGCCGCTCGGGACCTGGAGGGCGCCCCGGCACTGGAGATCGCCCGCTGGGCGGCGCAGACCTTCGGCGAGCGGTTCTGCGTGACCAGCTCGATGGCCGACGCCGTGCTGGCGCACCTGGTGTCCCGGGTGGCCCCCGGGGTGGACGTGGTCTTCCTCGACACCGGCCTGCACTTCCCCGAGACGCTGCGGGTCCGTGACGAGGTGGCCCGGACGCTACCGGTGAACGTCCGGTCGATCCGGCCCCGGCTCACCGTCGGTCAGCAGGACGGCCAGTACGGTCCGCGACTGTTCAACAAGTCACCGGACGACTGCTGCCAGCTGCGCAAGGTCGAGCCGCTGGAGCGGGCGCTGAGCGGGTACGACGCCTGGGCCGCCGGTCTGCGTCGGGACGAGTCGCCGACCCGGGCCAACACCCCGGTGGTGACCTTCGACGCGCGCCGCGGCAAGGTCAAGGTGAACCCGATCGCGGCCTGGTCGCAGCGGGACGTGGACGCCTACATCGCCCGGTTCAACGTGCCGGTCAACGAGCTCTTCAAGCAGGGGTACGGGTCGATCGGCTGCTGGCCGTGCACCCGCCGTACGAAGGCCGGCGAGGACGCGCGGGCCGGCCGGTGGGCGATGTTCGAGAAGACCGAGTGCGGGCTGCACGTCTGACCTCGCCGGGCACGACAGTGACCGGTGCGGCCGGCGGGGCGGACCCGGTGGTGCTCGTCGCGCACGGCAGCCGTGATCCGCGAGCGGCCGATGCCACCCGGGCGTTGGCTCGGGCGGTGTCGGCGGCCCGGCCCGGCACACCGGTGTGGGCGAGCTGGCTGGACCACACCGAGCCGGGGCCGACCGAGGTGCTGCGTCAACTGGCCGTGGCCGGTCACCGTCGGGCGGTGCTGGTGCCACTGCTGCTGACCGCCGCGTACCACCATCGGGTGGACATTCCCGCGGCGGTCGCCGCGGCGACCCGGTCCGGGCCGCCACTGGCGGTACGGGTGACCGACGTGCTCGGCCCGGCGGACGACACCCCCGATCCGGCGCTGCTGGCCGGGCTGTGCCGTCGGTTGGGTGAGACGTGGCCGGATGGTTTGAACGCGTCGCGTCGGGGCGGCTTGGACGCGTCGCGTCGGGGCGGCTTGGACGCGTCGCGTCGGGGCGGCTCGACCGCGTCGCGTCGGGGTCGGTTCGACGCGTTGGTGCTGGCTGCGGCGGGCACCCGGGACGCGCGGGCGCGTCGCTCGGTGGGCCGGGTGGCCGATGCGCTCGGCGTGGAGTTCGGGGTGCCCTGCCGGGTGGCGTACGCGTCGGCGGCTCCACCGGCGGCCGGCGTGGCGGTGTCCCGGTTGCGGGCGTCCGGCGCGCGCCGGGTCGCGGTGTCCGCGTACTTCCTGGCGCCGGGGTTGTTCCACGACGCGGTGGCCGAGGCGGCCGGGGCGGCGGGTGCGGTGGCGGTTGCCGCGCCGTTGACCGATGCGCCGGAGTTGGTCGAGTTGGTGCTACGCCGGGTCGACGATCGGCCCGCGCCGGCGTCGACGGGCTGAGCTTGTGCTGGCGTCGACGGGCTGATCCGGTGCCGGACAGCGGAACGCCCCGGTGGGCGGACCCACCGGGGCGTACAGCTGTGTCGTTGGGGATCAGGCGGAGTGAGCGCGCAGCACCCGGAGGCCGCCGCGCCGCTTGACAGCGCGCCGCTCCTCCTCGCTCATTCCGCCCCAGACGCCGGCGTCCTGACCAGACTCGAGTGCCCACTGCAGGCACTGGTCGGTCACGGAGCAGCGCCTGCAGACGGCCTTGGCCTGCTCGACCTGCAGGAGAGCCGGTCCGGACGTCCCAATCGGGAAGAACAGCTCCGGGTCCTCGTCGCGGCAGACAGCATGGTGACGCCAGTCCATGGCGGCAACACTCCTCATTCTGGATGGGTGGCAAATATTGCTTGTCGTGCTTTCCCTATATGCATCCGCAGTGCCGAGGTGACAGTTAGCGTTCGTCCATTCGGCAGTGCGTGAGCAGGCAGTTAGTGCCGGGGACCTGCTGGAACAGCTCAACCTGACGAGCATATCCAGGCAATGTCCCGGTAACTCAAGTTCGCTTGTGAATACTTTCACGAACAGTCGTGATGTCAAGGGTGACGCTCGGAAAAACTCCGGGCGGTGAGCAAGCCCACAACCCGTTTGTCCGGGTTTCCGCGCTTTCCTGGTTACCCGGCGTGCCACAGTCGAGGATCAATATAGTACAGTCCGCGTGACATTGCTGACATTTCCGGCACCTGCCCCTCGGTGTGGCGGCGACCCGGCCGATCGGCTGTGGCCACCGTGTCGACCAACTGTGGTACCCGAGACCTAGCAGATTACTCTCAGTGCGGCCGGAACGGAGGTGAATCTGACTTTCTCCCGCTCGCCGAGATAGTCCCCGTCCAGCTGGAACGCCTGTGGGCGGCTGGAGACCAGCGTGAACTCCGCCGTGTCATGGAGTCGTAACACCTGCCGACCCCGCGGATTCGGTTGCCGGGACAGGAACTGCGTCACTGTCCGTGTTGTGCTAGCCACCCGGAGCTGACGCAACGCCAGCACATCCAGCCCGAGATCGAACGACGCCTCCGGGTTCGGGTTGACCTCCCGGTCGCCCAGGTACGTCCACGGGGCAGTGTTCTGGATGATGACGGTGGCCAGCTCGGCCTCCGCCGGCTCGCCCGGGCGCTCCAAAACGATCGCCGGGTGCCGCCGGTCCGAGGCGAGGAAGTACTGGTTCATGATCGAACGCAGGTAGAGCGACGGCGTGGACACCCGCCCCTTGCGCCGGGCCTGCTCCACCCGGTGGATCACCGCGGCGTCCAGACCGAACCCGGCGCAGAAGGTGAAGTAGCGGTCGTCGGCGCGGCCCAGACCCACCGTCCGGCTGCGACCCAGCCGCAACCCCTCGAGGATCATGCTGGTCGCCTCCGGCCACTCCCGGGGCAGCCCCACCGCGCGGGCGAACACGTTCGTCGAACCACCGGGCACGGTGGCCAGCGCGGGCAGTCGCTCCGCCATCGGCGCGTCACCGGCGCGGGTCGGCGGCTCGGCCGTCATCAGGCCGTTCACTACCTCGTTCACCGTGCCGTCGCCACCCAGGGTGACGACCAGGTCGACCCCCTCCGCGGCTGCCTCCCGGGCGAGCGCCACGGCGTGCCCGCGCCGACGGGTGTAGCGCACGTTCAGATCGACTTCGCTGCGCAGCGCCCGGACAAGCACGTCCCGGCTGCGTTCGCTGGTGGTGGTGGCCTTCGGATTGACCACCAGGACGGCCCGCATGGGCGGCACTGTACCTGCCGGCAGCCCGGGTATCGTGGCGCGCGTGACCATCGACTCGGACCCGATCCCCGTCACGCTCCGCTGGGCGGTCCGGCTGCTGTGGGCAGAGGCAGCAGTCGTCGGGCTGATCGCCGTCTGGCTGATCTGGGCCGACCTCACCGCCACCCGCACCGACCTGCTGGCGGCGTTGCTGGTGACCGGGTTCGCCATCGGCGCGGCCGTCGTGCTGTGGGCGCTGGGACGCGCGCTGCTGCGCCGTCAGGCGGGCGCACGCGCCCCCGCCATCGTGCTTCAGCTGATGCTGCTGCCGATCGGCTGGTTCATGATCCAGGCGGGGCTGGGCTGGCTGGGCGTGCCGCTGATGGCGCTCGGCCTGGGCGTGGGCTGGCTGCTGGTCTGCCCTCCGACGACCCGCGCCCTCGGCTTCCAGTGACCGCCGGGGTGGGCCGGGCCGGTCAGTAGCCGCCGGAGCGGCGGGTGAGCAGCGCGATCGTGGCCCGGCCGTCGGCCGACGTGGCGGACGCCGACGTGGTCAACGCGGTGAGCACCTTCCAGGCGAAGGACGACTCGGCGGGCAGGGTGGCACCGCGCACGGTCGGCACCGTCACCTCGACGGTGAGCGCGTCCTCGGTGACCGCGAAGCGGCACTCCAACTCGGCGTCGCGGGTGGCGATGGCGAGCAGCATGGCGCACGCCTCGTCGACAGCGATCCGCAGATCCTCGATCTCGTCGAGCGCGAACTGCAACCGGGCCGCGAGACCGGCGGTGGCGGTGCGAAGGACGCCGAGGTAACCGCCGTCGGCGGGCACCGTGAGGTGCACCACGTCGTCGTCGGTCGCTGGCTGGCCAGTCAGTTGAGTCACGCCTCATCCCCCCGGTCGGGGACTCTACCCGGTCAGTCGCCCGTACGCGTGCCGGCGGTGGTGACGTGATCGGCCAGCTGGCGGAGCGCGTCGCCGCTGAGCCGGTAGGGAACCCACTCGCTCAAATGCTCGGCGCCGATCGAGGCGTAGAAACCGGCGGCCGGGTTCCAGTCGATCATCCACCACTCCAGCCGCCGGTAGCCGCGTCGTACGCAGATGTCGGCCAGCGTGGCGAGCAGCAGTCGACCGGCGCCGGTGCCCCGGGCGGCCGGCCGGACGTAGAGGTCCTCCAGGTAGATGCCGTGCACGCCGGCCCAGGTGGAGAAGTTGAGGAACCACAGCGCGAAGCCGACCGGCTGGTCCTGCTCATCCACCGCGACGTGGCCGAAGAGCGCCGGAGCGCTCGGCTCTTGCGACGTCGGGCCGGGACCGAACAGGGCCGAGGTCAACTGCTCGGCGGTGAGGTGGCACTGCTCCGGCGCGCGTTCGTACTCGGCCAGCTCGTGCACCATGGCGACGACGGCCGGCACGTCCTCGGGACGTGCCGGCCGGATCGTCGGGATGACCGGAGAGGTCACGCCTTCTTGGTCTCCCAGAAGATCTTCGAGATCTCGTCGATCTTCGCGAGCAGCTTGTCGGCGGTGGCCGGGTCGAGGCTGCCCTTGACGCCACCGGCGCCGGCGAGCTTGGTGGCCTCGTTGAACAGGCTGTGCAGGTTCGGGTACTTCTCGAAGTGCGGCGGCTTGAAGTAGTCGGTCCAGAGCACCCAGAGGTGGTGCTTGACCAGCTCGGCGCGCTGCTCCTTGATGATGACGGCGCGGGTGCGGAACTCCGGGTCGGTGTTCGACTGGTACTTCTCGCAGATCATTTTGACCGACTCGGCCTCGATCCGGGCCTGGGCCGGGTCGTAGACACCGCACGGCAGGTCGCAGTGAGCGCTCGCGGTGACGCGGGGCGCAAGGATGCGCGGAAGTCGCATCGGGATCCTCCATGGGAAGTTTGCGATGATCAAAGGCGACATTACTCCTGGAGATGCTCCCCCAACCGGTTGAGGTGAAACCAGTGACCGCCGATCATCCGGTTGAGGCGCCCCGGCTGCGGAGGCCGCTGACCGCCGTTCTGGTGACCGGCCCGTCCATGGCCCCGACGCTGCGGCACGGCGACGCGGTGCTGGTCCGCGTCGGTGGCCGCCCGATCCGGGCCGGTGACGTGGTGGTCGCGGTCTTCCGGACCCGGCCCGATCTGCTGGTGGTGAAGCGTGCGGTCCGGCCGCAGGACGGCGGCTGGTGGCTGCGGGGCGACAACGACCTGATCACCGACGACTCCCGGGCGTACGGGGTGGCCGACGTGCGCGGACGGGTGGTGGCCCGCTACTGGCCGCGCCCGGGGCGGGTGGCTCGTCGGCAGTTATGACCCTGCTCACATCCGAGGGGTGGTGTCGACACTATGCTCGGAAAGTGCCCGGGTGACCCCCCGCACCGCGTGCCACCGCCCGCCGCCCACCTCGCGGCGGGGCCGGCCGCCTCACATCTGCTCGACAGATCCTGGAGTCACCACCATGTCTTCGTCCACCGTGGACCCCGCTGATCCCGTCTTCCAACTGCACCGGGGCGGCAAGATGGCCGTCACCTCGACCGTGCCGCTCACCAGCCGGGAGGACCTCTCCCTGGCGTACACCCCGGGGGTGGCCCGGGTGTGTGAGGCGATCGCCGCCGACCCGGCCCTGGTCGACGACTACACCTGGGTGTCGCACACGGTCGCGGTGGTCACCGACGGCTCGGCGGTGCTCGGGCTGGGCAACATCGGCCCCCGGGCCGCGCTGCCGGTGATGGAGGGCAAGGCCGTGCTGTTCAAGCAGTTCGGCGGCGTGGACGCGGTGCCGGTGTGCCTGGACACCCAGGACGTGGACGAGATCGTCGCGGTGGTGCGGGCGTTGGCACCCTCGTTCGGTGGGATCAACCTGGAGGACATCAGCGCCCCGCGCTGCTTCGAGATCGAGCGTCGACTCGACGAGGCCCTGGACATCCCGGTCTTCCACGACGACCAGCACGGCACGGCGATCGTGGTGCTCGCCGCGCTGCGCAACGCCGCGACGTTGCTCGACCGCAAGCTGGGTGACCTGCGGGTCGCGGTGAGCGGCGCGGGCGCGGCCGGCGTGGCGGTGACGAAGATGCTGATCGCCGGGGGCGTCAACCCCGACCAGGTGGTGGTCTGTGACTCCAAGGGGATCATCGGCCGGCACCGCACCGAGCTGACCGGCACCAAGGCCGAGTTGGCGGCGAGCACCAACGCCGACGGCCGGCGCGGCGACATCACCGAGGCGCTGCGCGACGCGGACGTGCTGGTCGGGGTCTCCGGCGGGCAGATCCCCGAGGCGGCGGTGGCTCAGATGGCACCCGGCGGAATCGTCTTCGCCCTGGCGAACCCCACCCCCGAGGTGCACCCCGAGGTGGCCGCCCGGCACGTCGCGGTGGTCGCCACCGGGCGCAGTGACTACCCCAACC
Organism: Micromonospora sp. DH14; assembly: GCF_029809455.1. Classification (NCBI taxonomy): domain Bacteria; kingdom Bacillati; phylum Actinomycetota; class Actinomycetes; order Micromonosporales; family Micromonosporaceae; genus Micromonospora; species Micromonospora sp. DH14. The sequence continues at coordinate 53,888 of NZ_JARVKT010000026.1, forward strand.
AGATCAACAACGTGCTGGCCTTCCCCGGGGTGTTCCGCGGTGCGCTGGACGCCGGCGCCACCAGGATCACCGAGGCGATGAAGGTCGCCGCCGCGGACGCCATCGCCGGTGTGGTGGCCGAGTCGCTGACCGCCGACGCGATCGTGCCGTCCCCGCTCGATCCGCGCGTCGCGCCGGCCGTGGCCGAGGCGGTCGCCGAAGCCGCCCGCCGCGACGGCGTCGCCCGCCGCTAGGACGCACGCCTGGGCCAGGGGTGCTCCGGCGCAGCATGCGCCGCTGGCCTACGGGCCGCGTGGGCCAGGGGCGCTCCGGCGCAGCATGCGCCGCTGGCCTACGCGGCACACCTTCTTAACGAGCGCTCAGCTTGTTACCGTGCCGATCATGCGTGCTGCCTTTGCCTCCCGTTTCGACGACGCCGACCCGCTCGCCGCGCTCACCGTCGGCGAGCGGCCCGAGCCGACCACTCCGGCGGACGACTGGGTGACCGTGCAGTTGCGGGCCACCTCGCTCAACCACCACGACCTGTGGTCGCTGCGCGGGGTGGGTCTCACCGAGGCCCAACTGCCGATGATCCTCGGCTGCGACGCGGTCGGGGTGGACCCGGAGGGGCGTCCGGTGGTCGTCTACCCGGTGGTCGTCACCCCGGGTGACCCGCGCGGGGTCTCCATCCTCTCCGAGCACTTCGCCGGGACGCTCGCCGAGCGGGTGGTCGTACCCCGGTCGAATCTGATCCCGCTGCCCGACGGCATGGCGGCGACCGACGCGGCGTGCCTGCCCACGGCCTGGCTGACCGCGTGGCGGATGCTGACCACCAAGGGCCGCGTCGCGGACGCCGACAGCGTGCTGGTCCAGGGCGCGGGCGGTGGGGTGGCCACCGCGGCCGTCGCGCTCGCCGTCGCGATGGGCAAGCGGGTGTACGCGACCAGCCGCGACGCTGTGAAGCGTGACCGGATCTCCGCCCTCGGCGCCACCGCCGTGGAGCCCGGCGCCCGGCTGCCGGAGCGGGTCGACGTGGTGATCGAGACGGTCGGCGCGGCCACCTTCGACCACTCGCTGAAGTCGGCCGCGCCGATGGCCCGGATCGTGGTCTCCGGCGCGACCGCCGGGCACGAGCCGTCGGTCAACCTGCGCCGGGTCTTCGCCATGCAGTTGGAGATCCTGGGCACCTCGATGGGCACGCCCGGTGAGCTGTACGAGCTGCTGGCGTTCTGCTCCGACAACGAGGTGCGCCCGGTCGTCGACTGCGTCATCCCGTTCAGCCGGGTCGAGGACGCCTTCGCCCGACTGCACTCCGGCGACGCCTTCGGCAAGGTCGTCATCGACCACGAGGCCTAACGCCCGCCGCGCCGCGCTCGCGCCGCGCGCCCCGCGCGGCCCCAAGATCCGCGCAACATCGGGGAAACTGCTGCATCCCGGCGTGCCGAGGCAGCAACATCCCCGATGTTGCGCAGATCTTGGGCGCGGGCGCGGGCGCGGGCGCGGGCGCGGCAGAGGTCAGAGGTGGTCGTCGAAGGTGGCGATGTCGCCGCGCGTCGCGTCGGTGGAGATGCGCTTCTTGGCGTCCGGGTCGCCGTAGAGCGACCAGCGCAGGAACTCGACCGAGGTGTCCGAGACGACCCGCAGCGTCGCGCCGTCGCTGAGCAGCGCCCGCCCGTGGTCGCCCTTCGGCAGGCTCAGCATCGCCTTCGGCCAGGGCACCTTGTCGTAGGCGGCCTTGCCGGCCGCGTACTCGACCACCTCGTCCAGCTCACCGTGCACGAACAACTGCGGGGCGGCGGCACCGGCGAACGCGGTGCCCACCCCGAGCGCCGTGCCGGCGAACACCACTCCCGCGTCCAGCCGTTCGTCCCGGCTCGCGGTGAACAGGCCGATGGTGGTCACCCCGCCCGCCGAGTGCCCGGCCGCGGCCACCCGCTCGCCGTCCAACCGGCCGCGCAACGCGTCGCCGGCCTTGCCGTCCAACGCCAACACCTGATCCAACGCGTACGACACGTCGGCGGGCTGGTTGAGCACGTCGAGGACGTTGTTGTCGGCGCCCCGGGAGGTGTGCGGGAACGCCGGCGCGGCAACCACGAAACCGGCCGCCGCCCAGCGGGTCAGCAGCGTGGCGTAGTCGTCCGGCCGCCCACCCAGGCCGTGACTGAACATCACCACCGGGAACCGGCCCTCCGCCGCCGTCGCCGACCGCTTGGCCGCGCCGCCGGACTGCCCGGCCGCCGGGTACCAGAGCGTCGTCGGCAGCGCGCGGCCGTCCCGGTTCAGCTTCAGCTGGCGTACGCCGACAGCGAAGGCGCGCTGCGGGGCTTTCCCGGCGGGTACCTGCGGTGTCGGGGTGGCGGCGGGCGGTGGTTCGACGGGCGCCTGCTGGCTCTCTGCCTTCCGGGCGTCCGCCGAGCAGCCGACCAGACCGGCCAGGAGCACGGCGCTGGCCAGCAGGGCGGGGGTGACACGACGCGACATGAATCCGATTGTGCCTCGCCCCGCAGACCTGCCCGGCGAACTTCGGCACGGTGTGCCCGCCCGCTCACCCACAGCTCAGGGGGCGCGCCGCGGGGCGGGGGTGAGATCGCGCAGCCGGGCCAGGTCGTCGGCGTCCTTCGGGCGGCGCTGACGTTCCGGCATCCAGACCGGGTACATCTGCTTGAACTCGATCTGGGCGGCCACCGAGATGGTCGGCACGGTGAGCGGGCCGATCCGGCCGGGTGGGGCGGCCAGCATCCCGGCCGGCAGTGGGGTGCCGGCCCAGGACCCGGCACCTACCGTCGGTCGGCCGGCGGCATCCCGACCCAGGTACGCGAAGCTGACCTCCACGTCGGCGGCGAACAGGTCGAGCTGCAATCGGACGGGCATCCGCGGGTCGGGAAGCCAGCCCCGGGCCAGCAGCAGGTCGGCCAGCCGGTCCGCGTCGTCGCGCCAGCAGTACCAGTCGACGTCGACGTGCGGGCGGGTCACAGTGCCGAGCTGGAAGTCCATCGCCCAGCCGCCGCGCAGCCACACCGGGATGCCACCCGCCCCGGTCACCGTGATGACCTCGGCGATGCTCGCCAACTGCCGGCGCGCAAGCTCGTCCACCGCACGACCGTACCGACGGCGGCAGGGGTCAGTGGGCCGGGCGGGACTCGTAACGGGTCAGGGTGGGGGAGTGGGCGTCGGTGCGGAGGCGGGCGGCGGCAACCTGATCGCCGTAGAGGGTCCAGCGCAGGAAGTCGGTGGTGGTGGCGAGGACCGGGGTGAAGCCCGGGTGGCCCGGCGTGAGGTACGCCCCGTGGTCCTGGTCGAGCAGGCTGAGGAACGCGGCCGGCCCGGGGGTGCGCGCGTACGCGGCCCGACCGACTGTCACCGGCACCACCGGGTCAGCCGTGCCGTGCACGAAGAGCACCGGCGCGGCCGGCCCGGCGAAGCTGCCCGGCAACCCGCCGCCGGCGATCACGATCCCGGCGCGCAAGCGGGCCTGGTGGCCCTCGCTGAACATGCCGGAGGTGGTGAAGCCGCCCGCCGAGTGCCCGGCGGCGGCGATCGAGGTCAGGTCGAGGTGCCCGGCGAGCGGATCGGCGCGGTTGCGGTCGAGCCGCCCCAGGTGCCGGATCAGCCGCCAGGCGTCGGCCGGCTGGTGGCGTACGTCGGCCCGGGTGAAGTGCGCGGCACCCTGCCGGGTGTGCGGGTACGCGGGTGCGGCCACCACGAAACCGGCCGCCGCCCAGCGGGTGGTCAGGCCGGCGTGCAACTCGGGCCGGCTGCCCAGGCCGTGGCTGTAGATCACCACCGGGAACCGTCCGGCCGCCACCTGACCTGTCGACGTCGGGTACCAGATCGTCACCGGCAGCGGGCGCGCCGAACGCGGATCGAGGGTGAGCGTACGCACGCCGACGGCGTACGCCCCCTCGGGCGCTCGACGCGCCGGCACGGGGTCGGTGGCCCCGCCGGCCACGGCCGTGGCCGGCGCGCAGCCGGCCAGCAACGCTGTCACCAGTACGGCCAGCAGCCGTCCCGCCCCCATCGTTTCACGGTAGGTGCCCGGGAGGGCGTAACAGCCCCGCCGTCCGGTTCGGCTGCACCGGCCACCCGGTCGGGTCACCTCCACCGGCCGGGTCCACCCCCGCGACGCCGTGGACCGGGGACGGTGCCGCGTGACCAGCTTCGCTAGGGTCACCGACATGCCTGAGAACTACACAGACCCCAGCGGCAACACCGAGGCGTTCCGTGCCTTCACCCAGACGCCGGAGGCTGCGGCACCGGCGGAGGCCCCGTCCCGCCTGCCGCTCATCATCGGCGCGGCGGTGGTCGTCGTGGTGCTGGTGGCACTCGTCGCCTGGCTGGCGACCGGCTGAGCTCGTCGCCTGGCTGGCGGCCGGCTGAGCTCGTCGCCTGGCTGGCGGCCCGGTGATCCGTGGCCTGGTCGAGCGGGCGCCGGGCGGCGCTGGTGGCCCGGTCGGGCTGGCGGCTGAGCTGGTGGCCCGACTGGCCGGCGGCTGGTCGAGCCGTCAGGCCGCCCCGACCAGGTCCCGGGTCTGCCGGGCGATCTCCCGCTCCTCGTCGGTGCGGATGACGCAGACGCTCACCTCGGCGCCGTCCGGTGAGATCACCCGGTCGCCGTCACCGTCGTTGCGGGCGTCGTCCACGCGGATGCCGAGCCGGCCCAGGCCGGCCAGCGCGGCGGCCCGCACCGGCGCGGCGTGCTCGCCGACCCCGGCGGTGAAGGTGATCGCGTCGACCCGGCCGAGCAGCGCGTAGTACGCCCCGACGTAGCCGGTGATGCGCCGGCAGTACACCTCGAAGGCCAGCGACGCCGCCTGATCACCGGCAGCCCGACGCTGGAGGACCTCGCGCATGTCGTTGACGCCGGTCAGCCCGAGCAGGCCGCTGCGGTGGTTGAGCAGGTCGTCGATGTCGTCCACCGACAGCCCGCCCTCCCGGCGCAGGTGGAAGATCACGGTGGGGTCGATGTCGCCGCTGCGGGTGCCCATCACCAGCCCTTCGAGGGGGGACATGCCCATCGAGGTGGCGACGCTGCGACCGTTCTCGACCGCGCACGCGCTGGCCCCGTTGCCCAGGTGCAGGGTGATCGTGTTGATCTGCTCGTACGGCCGGCCCAGCAGTTCGGCGGTGCGGCGGGACACGTACGCGTGTGAGGTGCCGTGGAAGCCGTACCGGCGGATGTCGTACCGCTCGGCGACCTCGCGGTCGATCGCGTACGTCGCGACGGCCTCCGGCAGGGTGTGGTGGAACGCGGTGTCGAAGACGGCGACCTGCGGCACGTCCGGCAGCGCCGAGCGGGCCACCTCGATGCCCGCCAGGTTGACCGGGTTGTGCAACGGGGCGAGCGGGATCAGCTCGCGGATCGCGGCCAGCACCGCGTCGTCGACGAGCACCGGCGCGCTGAACTTCTTGCCGCCGTGCACCACCCGGTGCCCGACCGCCGCCAACCCGGTCAGGTCCAGCCCGTCGAGGATCTGCTGGACCGCCTCGGTGTGGTCAGTCGGGCCACCACCGGGCTCACCGATGCGTTCGACGGTGCCGTGGTCGAGCGCCCGCTCACCGTCGTAGCGACGCCACTTCACCGACGACGACCCGCAGTTGAGCACCAGCACCTGACTCACGACGCCTCCTCGGTGGCCGCCTGGATGGCGGTGATCGCCACCGTGTTGACGATGTCCGTCACCAACGCGCCCCGGGACAGGTCGTTCACCGGTCGGCGTAGGCCCTGCATGACGGGGCCGACGGCGACCGCCCCGGCGGAGCGTTGCACCGCCTTGTACGTGTTGTTGCCGGTGTTCAGGTCCGGGAAGATGAAGACCGTGGCGTGGCCGGCGACCGGGCTGCCCGGCAGCTTCGTCGCCGCCACCGCCGGGTCGATCGCCGCGTCGTACTGGATGGGTCCCTCGACGAGCAGGTCGGGCCGGCGTTCCCGGACCAGCGCGGTGGCCGCCGCGACCTTCTCCACGTCCGCGCCGGCACCGGAGCTGCCGGTGGAGTACGACAGCATCGCCACCCGGGGTTCGATGCCGAACCGGGCTGCGGTGTCGGCCGACGAGATCGCGATGTCGGCGAGCTGGGCCGCGTCGGGGTCGCGGTTGACCGCGCAGTCGCCGTAGACCAGCACCCGGTCGGCGAGCAGCATGAAGAAGACGCTGGAGGCCACCGAGACGTCCGGCAGCGTACGGATGATCTCGAACGCGGGCCGGATGGTCGCGGCGGTGGTGTGCGTCGCGCCGGAGACCATGCCGTCGGCTCGGCCGGTCGCCACCATCAGGGTGCCGAAGTAGTTGGGCTGCGCCACGATGTCGTGCGCCACCTCGGCGGTGACGCCCCGGTGGGCGCGCAGCCGGGCGTACTCGGCGGCGAAGTCGTCGCGCCACCCGCTGGTGACCGGGTCGACCAGGTGCGCGTCGCCCAGGTCGATGCCCAGCTCGCGGGTGCGCCGGGCGATGTCGTCCGGTCTGCCGAGCAGCGTCAGCTCGGCCACTCCGCGGCGTAGCAGGATCTCCGCCGCGCGCAGGATCCGCTCGTCGGTGCCCTCCGGCAGCACCAGGTGGCGGGGCTTCGAGCGGGCCCGGTCGATCAGCTCGTTCTCGAACATCAGCGGGGTGACCCGGGCCGACCGGCTGACCCGCAGCCGGCGGGCCAGGTCGTCGGTGTCGACGCAGCGTTCGAACGCGCCGAGCGCGGCCTCCACCTTGCGGGGATTGGCCGCGCTGGGCCGGCCCTCGATGCGGCTGGACGCGGCCACCGTGTCGTAGCTGTCGCTGCGCACGGAGAGCACCGCCAGCCCGGTGTTGAGCCCCTCCACCAGCCGCATGACCCGGGGGTCGGGTTGCTCGCCGAGGGTGAGCACCAGCCCGGCCACCGACACCTGCCCGGCCACGTGCGCGGCGCTCGCGGCGACGAGCAGGTCGGCCCGGTCCCCGGGGGTGATCACCAGGGCGCCCTCGGTGAGGTGGCCCAGCAGGGTCGGCACATGCGCCGCGCCGACCACGAAATCCAGCACGTCGCGACCGAGCGCGGCGTCGTCCCCGGCCAGCAGGGTGGCGCCGAGCGCCGCCGCCACCTCGGCCACCGTCGGCGCCGACACGCTCGGCACCTCCGGGATGGCGTACGCGGGCACCGGCAGGTCGGGCAGCGTCATCGGCTCGGACACCCGGTTGGCGATCACCGCGAGCACTGTCGCGCCCAGGTCGGCCAGATCGTGGTACGCCCCCCGCATCGCCGCCGCCACGGCCGCCGGCTCCTGCCCGAAGCCGTCCACCACGGGCACCACCACGCTGCCGAACTCGGTGGCCAGCCGGGCGTTGAAGGCCAGCTCGCGGGGGCGGGCCGGGTCGCCCGGGTCGTCGAAGTCGCTGCCCACCACGACCACCGCCGGGCACTGCCGTTCCACCGCCCGGTAGCGCTCGACGATCGCGGAGATCAGCTGCTCCCGTCGGCCGTCCGCGACCAGCGCGGCAGCCTCGGCGTAGCTCGCCCCGGCCAGCTCGGCCAGCGGCACCTCGACCCGGTACCGCTCGCTGAGCAGGGCGAGGATCGGATCCTGCCCGGTGTCGGCGACCAGCGGCCGGAACACGCCGATCCGCCCGACCTGGCGGGACAGCAACTCCGCCAGCCCCAGGGCGATCGTCGACTTGCCCCCGCCGGACCCCACGCTCGTCAGATACACACTTCGGGCCACAGCCCCACCCTAGAAGATCGCGAACCCCGTCACCCGGGCCCTCCGACCCTGCCCCCGGACCCCCTGACCCGGCCCTCACCCGCCCCCGCCCCCGGTGATCATGAGGTTAGCGTCCGACACGCCGATGACACGCGCGGCTAACTTCATGATCAACGCGCGGGGAGTGGGGGTGGGCGGCCGGGCGGGGGGTTAGGCGTCGTCGTCGTCGGGGTCGTCGAGGCGGGCCAGGTAGGTGGCCAGGCGTTCGATGGGGGTTTCGAAGTCGGGGTTGAGGTCGACGAAGTCGCGCAGGCGCTCGCCGAGCCACTCCAGGGTCACCTGCTCGTCGCCCCGGCGCTCGACCAGCTCCTCGATGCCACGGTCGGTGAAGTACATGGGTACGTCCTCGTGCTCGGCCCGGCTCGGGCCGGGCGGGTGGGGTAGGCCGGTGGGTGGGTGATCGACCGGCGGGACCTACGGGAGCCGGGGCAGGACCGTGGTGAAACGGCCCTGCCCCGGCTGCCGTGCTCAGGTCAGGTCACGGGCGGGGGAGTGCCGCCTCGATCAGCGCGTTCTGCTCGACCTCGTGGGTCTTGGCCGAGCCGACCGCCGGGGCGGCCGCGGCCGGGCGGGAGATCCGCCGCAGCCGAACGTCGGTGAGGTGCTCCAGCAGGTTGAGCGCGACGAACGACCAGGCGCCCTGGTTGGCCGGCTCCTCCTGCACCCAGGCGAAGTCCTCCGCGTTCGGGAACTGCGCCAGGGCGGCCCGGATCTCCTCCACCGGCAGCGGGTACAGCTGCTCGAGCCGGATGATGGCGGTGTCGGTGACGCCGCGCTCCTGCCGTGCCTGGAACAGGTCGTAGTAGACCTTGCCGGAGCAGAGCAGCACCCGCTTCACCGCCTCCGGCGCCGGGGCGGCGGTGTCGCGCAGCACCGGCTGGAAGGTGCCGGTGGTGAAGTCCTCCACCGGGGAGACGCAGAGCTTGTGCCGCAGCAGCGACTTCGGCGTGAACACCACCAACGGCTTGCGCTTGGGCGACAGTGCCTGGCGGCGCAGCAGGTGGAAGTAGTTCGCCGGGGTGGTCGGGATGGACACCCGCATGTTGTCCTCGGCGCACATCTGCAGGAACCGCTCCGGCCGGCCGGAGGTGTGGTCCGGGCCCTGACCCTCGTGGCCGTGCGGCAGCAGCAGGGTGATGGCGGAACGCTGGCCCCACTTCACCTCACCGGACGAGATGAACTCGTCGATCACCGACTGGGCGCCGTTGACGAAGTCGCCGAACTGGGCCTCCCAGGCGACGAGGGCGTTGATGTTCTCCACCGAGTAGCCGTACTCGAAGCCCATCGCCGCGTACTCGCTGAGCAGCGAGTCGTGCACGAAGAACCGGGAGCGGTCGCCGTCGCCGGTGAGCGACTTCAACGGCAGGTAGTCGTCGCCGGTACGGGAGTCGACCACCGAGGCGTGCCGCTGGACGAACGTGCCGCGACGCGAGTCCTGCCCGGCGAGCCGGACGGTGACCCCGTCGTGCAGCAGCGCCCCGAGCGCGATGATCTCGCCGAAGCCCCAGTCGATGTTGCCCTCGACGGACATCTTGGCCCGCCGGTCCAGCAGTTGCTGGATCCGCTTGTGCGGGGTGAAGCCCTCCGGCAGGTTGATGTGCGCCTCGCCGATGGCCTTGACCACTGACGCGTCGGTGGCGGTGTCGACCTGCGGCTCCGGCTCCTCCTCGCGGCGCGGCCGGTTGAGCTGGCGCGGTGCCGAGGCGGCGTCCCGGGTGGCCTTGAAGACCTTCTCCAGCTGCGCCTGGTAGTCGCGCAGCAGTTCCTCCGCGTCCTCCACGGTGATGTCGCCGCGACCGATCAGCTCCTCGGTGTAGAGCTTGCGGACCGAGCGCTTCGAGTCAATGATCTTGTACATCTGGGGGTTGGACATCGACGGGTCGTCGCCCTCGTTGTGCCCGCGCCGGCGGTAGCAGACCATGTCGATCACGACGTCCTTGTTGAACGTCTGCCGGTACTCGAACGCCAGCCGGGCCACCCGGACCACGGCCTCCGGGTCGTCGCCGTTGACGTGGAAGATCGGCGCCTGGATCATCCGGGCCACGTCGGTGCTGTAGAGGCTGGACCGGCTGTACTCCGGGGCGGTGGTGAAGCCGACCTGGTTGTTGACCACCACGTGTACGGTGCCGCCGGTGCGGTAGCCGCGCAGCTGCGACAGGTTGAGCGTCTCGGCGACCACGCCCTGCCCGGCGAAGGCGGCGTCACCGTGCACCGCCAGCGGCAGCACGGTGTAGCCCTCCAGCTTGAGGTCTATCCGGTCCTGCTTGGCCCGGACGATGCCCTCCAGCACCGGGTCGACGGCCTCCAGGTGCGACGGGTTGGCCACCACCGACACCTTGACCGCGTGCTCGCCGTCGGGGGTGGTGAACTTGCCGTTCTGACCCAGGTGGTACTTCACGTCGCCGGAGCCCTGCGTCGAGCGCGGGTCCAGGTGGCCCTCGAACTCGGAGAAGATCTTCTCGTACGGCTTGCCGACGATGTTGGCCAGCACGTTGAGCCGACCCCGGTGGGCCATGCCGATGACGACCTCGTCCAGCCCGCTCTCGGCGGACGACTCCAGCACCTCACCGAGCAGCGGGATCAGCGACTCCCCGCCCTCCAGCGAGAAGCGCTTCTGGCCGACGTACTTCGTCTGCAGGAAGGTCTCGAACGCCTCGGCGGCGTTGAGCCGGTTGAGCACGTGCTTCTGCTCGTCGGCGGACGGCTTCTCGTACTTGCGCTCGATCCGCTCCTGGACCCAACGGCGCTCCTCCGGGTCCTGGATGTGCATGTACTCGATGCCGACCCGGCGGCAGTACGAGTCGCGCAGCACACCGAGGATCTCGCGCAGCTTCATCCGCTGCCGACCGGCGAAGCCGTTGACCGGGAACTCGCGGTCCAGGTCCCACAGGGTCAGCCCGTGCTGGAGGACGTCCAGGTCGGGGTGCTTGCGGATCTTGAATTCCAGCGGGTCGGTGTCGGCCATCAGGTGACCGCGCACCCGGTACGCGTGGATCAGCTCGTGCACCCGGGCGGTCTTGTTGATCTGACCCTCGGAGTTGACCGCCACGTCGCGCATCCACCGCACCGGCTCGTACGGGATGCGCAGCGAGGTGAAGATCTCGTCGTAGAAGTCGTGCTCGCCCAGGATCAGCTCGTGCATCACCTTGAGGAACTCGCCGGACTGCGCGCCCTGGATGATCCGGTGGTCGTACGTGCTGGTCAGCGTGATGATCTTGCTGACCGCCAGCTCGGCCAGGGTGGCCTCGGACATCCCCTGGTAGGGGGCCGGGTACTCCATCGCGCCGACACCGATGATCGCGCTCTGCCCCTGCATGAGCCGCGGCATCGAGTGCACGGTGCCGATCCCGCCCGGGTTGGTCAGCGAGATCGTGGTGCCGGAGTAGTCCTCCATGGTCAGCTCGTTGCGCCGGGCCCGGCGGACCACATCCTCGTACGCCTGCCAGAACTGCCGGAAGTCCATCTGCTCGCAGCCCTTGATGGAGGGGACCACCAGGTTGCGGCTGCCGTCCGGCTTGGCCAGGTCGATCGCGATGCCGAGGTTGACGTGTGCCGGGCGGACCACCGCCGGCTTGCCGTTGGCCTCGGCGAAGGAGTTGTTCATCTCCGGGTGCTGGACCAGCGCGCGCACCATCGCGTAGCCGACCAGGTGGGTGAAGCTGACCTTGCCACCCCGACCCCGGGCGAGGTGGTTGTTGATCACGATGCGGTTGTCCACGAGCAGCTTGGCCGGGACCGCGCGCACGCTGGTCGCGGTGGGCACGCTCAGCGAGGCGTCCATGTTCTGGACGATCTTCGCGGCGACGCCCCGCAACGGGGTGGTCTGCGGGCCCTCGGCGCCCGGCTCGGTGGCCTTGGCGGCCGGCTTGGCCGGTGCTGCCTTCTCCGGGGCGGCCTTGGGCGTGGCCGGAGCGGCGGACTTGGTCGGTGCCGGCTGGGCGGCGGCCGGCTTGCTCGGGGCGGCCGGCTTGCTCGCGGTCGCCGGCTTGGCCGGGGCGCTCGGCTGGGCGACGCTGACGGCCGCCTCGGGCTGGCCGTCCGGCTCGGGGGCGGCGGCCGGCTTGTCCGACGATTCGGCACCGGCCGGGGTGCCCGCACCCGGTGCTGGCCGGTAGTCGGCGAAGAAGTCGTGCCAGGCCGAATCGACGCTCGATGGGTCGGCGAGGTAACGCTGGTACATCTCCTCGACGATCCACTCATTCGGGCCGAAACCCGCCAGTGGGTTCTCCTGCGAAGTCTGCTGGGTCGACACGGCCGGTAATCGCCTCTTTCACGCGGGTTTGTGTGGCACGCGGTGTGTCCTGTCGCGCCCGATTAGGAGCACGGACTGGACGGCTCCCAGGCTACGCCGTACCGATCCCGCAGGCATTTCCGCCTCGGTCCCGTGGCCGGTTTCACAGAAGATGCCAGAAGTTCGGCAACCGCTGCGGGTCCGGTGGAGAGCTGGTAGCGCGTCAGGTCCACGATGTCCCCGGGCCGCCGATGGCGGTGACGACCCCGGAGCGGCCAGCTTGTCACGGCCACCCCGGGGTCGGGTGCGCTGTCAGGCGATGTCGCGCCGCCGGGTGAGCAGGACGCCGACAACCCCGCTGACCAGCGCATAGCCGATCAGCACCAGGGCGCCGACCCACCAGGACGGAGTGAACTCCGAGGTGCCCTCCGCGATCATGACCTGGGACGCCACAGCCGGCCAGACCACCTGCCACTTGAGCACCGCCTCGCTGTCGAGAACGTTCGACAGGAGCAGGAACAGCAGGCCCACCACCTGGGTGCCGATCAGATAGAGCACCGCCGCCGTGATCACCGCTCCGAGCTGGTTGGTGATCAGCGTGCCGATGCCCACCCCGAGGATCGTCCAGATGGCGTAGGCAAGCAGGTTGAACAGCAGCGCCCGCTGCACCGGCCACTCACCGAGCTGGGTGCCGTAGTCGTTCACCGACAGGAAGATCGTCCCGGCGGCCAGGTCGATGAGCGTGGTCACCAGCCAGAAGAAGAAGCCGAGCAGGCTGGCGGCGACGAGCTTGCCGACGATCACCGAGGTCCGCCGCGGGGTCGTCAGGAACGTCGTGGTCGCCGTCTGGTGGAAGAACTCGTTGGTGACCATCAGGATGCCGATGAGCATCACGAACATCAGGCCGAGGTACTGGCCCGAGGTGTAGATGTTCGCCGCCTGCGCCGCCGGTGTCGACTGCTCGGCGCTGGCACCGAACTCCGCGCCGTCGCCGCCGAGGACGGTGACGGCGTACCAGGCGTTGAACGCGAACGCCAGGGCGATCGACAGGAACGCGCCGAGGGCCAGCCACCACCAGGTGCTGGTGGTGCGGATCTTGAGTAGCTCGGATCGGACCAGGTTCATCGGATGCCCGCCTTTCCGGCCGTCAGCTCCAGGAAGACCCGTTCCAGATCGGGCCGTTCGGTGGTCAGTTCGTGCAGCTCCACCCCGGCGGTGAGGGCGGCGCGACCGATCGTCGGGGCGTCCACCCCGGCGACCAGCAGCACGCCGTGCTCGTCGATGTCCACTGTCGCCGACTGCGCCTTCAGGGCGGCGGTCAGCGCCTCGGCCTGCGGGGTGCGGACCCGGACCCGGGCGCCCTGGGCCATCGACCCGAGCACCTGGTCGACCGGGCCCTGCCGGACCAGCTGCCCGGCCGCGATGATCACCACGTCGTCGGCGAGCAACTGCATCTCCGACAGCAGGTGGCTGGAGACCAGCACCGTACGGCCCTCGTGGGCGAGGTTCTTGAGGAATCCGCGCATCCACCGGATGCCCTCCGGGTCGAGCCCGTTGGCCGGCTCGTCGAGGATCAGCACCCGGGGGTCACCGAGCATCGCGGCGGCGATGCCGAGCCGCTGCTTCATGCCCAGCGAGTAACCCTTGAACTTGCGCTTCGCCGCCGGGCTCAGCCCGACCAGGGCCAGCGCCTCGTCGGCCCGCTGCTTGGGCAGCCCGGCCGCCGCGCAGATGACCCGCAGGTGGTTGATGCCGGTACGACCCTTGTGCGCGCTGGACGCCTCCAGCACCGCGCCGACGTGCCGCAGCGGGTTGGTGAGGTCGACGTACCGCTGACCGCTGATGGTGGCCGTGCCGGCGGTCGGCGTGACCAGGTTCAGCAGCATGCGCAGCGTGGTGGTCTTGCCGGCGCCGTTCGGGCCGAGGAAGCCGGTCACCCGTCCCGGTGCCACGGTGAAGGACAGGTTGTTCACCGCCCGGACGTTCTTGTACTGCTTCGTCAGACCGGACACCACGATCTGACCGTCGCTGGTGGGGCTTCGCTGCCCGTCAGTCATCGTTCTCCTCCCGTGTGTGGCGTCGAGGTACGCCGTGGCACAGCGTGACGGCCCAATGCAACAAGGTCAATCAGGCGCGGTCCGTATGTCCTGATCCGTCGCAGGGCGGAGGCGACTCCTCCCTGCGGACTACGGCCGGGTTCAGCGGGCGATCCAGGTTGCCCGCGCCGCGCCGAGCAGCGCGCCGTCCGGCCCGTACAGGCTGGTGTGCACGAGCGCCTTGCGGCCATCGACGCGCACCAACTCCCCGGTCACCACGCACTCGTCGCCCGGCCGCGGCAGCGCCGCGACCACCGCGGCGATGCGGCCCAGCAGGTACGGGCGGCCCGGCGCGAGCACCGCCCAACCGCCCGGGCAGTCCAACGCCGCCCAGACCGTGGCCTCGCTGACCTGCGCGGGCGCGCGGAACGGCGCGGCGGTCCGCCCGTCCGGCAGCCGGCCGGGGAAGATCCGCAGCCCGTCGACCCGTTGCGGTCCGCACACGTAGCAACCGGGGAACGGATGCTCGACCAGGCCGGGGTAGCGGGTCGCGGCGGCCACCGCCGTCTCCAGGTCGACCGGGGGTACGACGGCATCGACCACCCCGGCCGCGCGCACCTCGGCCACCAGTTCACCGGTCGGGTCCCGGACGTCCCCGTCGATCAGGGTCAGCTCGGTCTCCAGCGGTGGTGGCCGGCGCAGCGTCACCTCGACCGGCCCGCTGCCGCCCGCCGCGGCGGCGAAGGTCCCCGCGCTCCAGCCGCCGTTGCCGGAACCGGCCGGCCCGTTGAATCGGGACTCGATGCGCATCGTCGACCTCCGATGGTGCGTGTCGGCGCCGTCGCCAGCCTGCCCCGGGCAGCCTCGCACGGTCCCCGCCGGGCGTCGCCAGCGGTCTGGCCGGCCGGCGTTCACCCGATCGACACCAGTGGTCCCCGTGGATGGCAACCCGGGCACCTACACAGATCCCATGGCCGTTCTGCATGCCGCTGGCGCACCCTTGACGACCAGCGGATACACCCTGCTGATCGCCGACGACCCCATCCAGGTCGCGGCCGCGCAACGCCTGCGCCACGAGGTGTTCGCCACCGAGCTGGGCGCCACCCTCCTTCCCGGCGAGGCCGGGCTGGACGTGGACCCCTTCGACGCGTACTGCGACCATCTGATCGTCCGCGAGGACAGCACCGGCGAGGTGGTCGGCACGTACCGGCTGCTGCCACCGGGACGCACCGCTCGGCGGTACGCCGAGAACGAGTTCGACCTCACCGCGCTCGACCCGCTCCGTGACGACCTGGTCGAGACGGGCCGGTCCTGTGTGCACCCGGACCATCGCTCCGGGGCGGTGATCAACCTGATGTGGGCTGGCCTCACCCGTTACCTGCACCTGCGCGGCTCGCGCTGGCTCGGCGGCTGCGCGTCGGTGCCGGTGGCCGACGGCGGGCGGACGGTCGCCGAGGTGTGGGCCCAGGCCCAGGCCCGGCACCTGTCGCCGCCGCCGCTGCGGGTCCGCCCGTTGCGGCCCTGGTTCGCCGAGGCCGCCTCCGCGCCCGGCTCGCTCCCCGCCGCAGCCGGCCCGCTCCCCGCCGCCGGGCGCGCCACCATTCCGCCACTGCTGCGGGGTTACCTCCGGCTGGGCGCGTGGATCTGCGGCGAGCCGTCGTACGACAGTGACTTCGGCTGCGCGGACTTCTACGTCCTCTTCTCCCTGGACCGGATGAACCCGCGCTACCTGCGGCACTTCCTGGGTGGGGAGCAGCGGTGACCGGCGTGCCGCGCGACCTGTGGCGGCCCTTTTCGGGCTGCGACGACGACTGCCTGCCGGTGGCCGGCGAGGTGCCCACCGTGCCGGTGGCCCGCCGGGTGCTCCGGCTGGTCGCCGCGCTCGGCATGCTGCTGGCCGGGATCCCGGTGGCGCTGCTGTCGCCAGTGCTTCCGACCCGGGAGCGGCAGACGCTGATCAGCGGC
The DNA here is from genome assembly GCF_029809455.1 of Micromonospora sp. DH14. Classification (NCBI taxonomy): domain Bacteria; kingdom Bacillati; phylum Actinomycetota; class Actinomycetes; order Micromonosporales; family Micromonosporaceae; genus Micromonospora; species Micromonospora sp. DH14. The sequence goes on from NZ_JARVKT010000026.1 coordinate 69,822, forward strand.
TGGGCGCGGGCCACCGTGCGCGCCTTCGGCGTCCGCCTCGTGGTGAAGGGGCGGCTGCCCCGGCGGCGCGCGCTGCTGGTCGCCAACCACGTCTCCTGGCTGGACATCCTCGCGGTGCTGGCGGTCGCGCCCACCCGCATGGTCGCGAAGCGGGAGGTCCGCTCGTGGCCGGTGCTCGGGCTGCTGGCCGCGGCGGCGGGCACGGTCTTCGTGGACCGGTCCCGGCCGCTGGCGCTGCCGACCACCGTCGGCCGGGTCGCCGACGCGCTGCGCGCCGGGCGGTCGGTGACGGTCTTCCCGGAGGGTACGACGTGGTGCGCCGGAAGCACCGCGACCGACTGCCGTCCCGGCGGTGGCTTCCGGCCCGCGACGTTCCAGGCGGCCATCGACACCGGCAGCCCGGTGGTGCCGCTGCGGCTCAGCTACCGCTGCGCGGCCACCGGGTCGACCACCACGGTCGCCGCCTTCCTCGGCGCGGACACCCTGCTGCGCTCGGTGGCCCGGGTGGTCACGGCGCGGGAGCTGGTGGTCTCGGTGACGATCGCCGGAGCGCTGCACCCGGCCCGTGGCGCCGACCGGCGGTGGCTGGCCCGGGCCGCCGAGTCGGCCGTACACCTGGTGCCGGCGGCGGGTGCCCCGACGCCGGCCCGGCTGCGGGCGGTCCCCACGGCGACCCCGACTGTTCCGGTCCCGGCCCACACCCCCGATCGGGAGCTGGACCTGGCGGCCTGAGGGAGAGCCGCCCGCGCCCTGCGCCCGCGCGATCTTGAGGTGCGGAGGCGTGCGACACTCGCGACTGTCTTGTGATGTCGCGATGTATCGCGTTACATTCTTCTCGTGTTCGACGTGCGTCCGCGCGTCGGCGGGAGGGGGACGCCATGGCCGGATGGACGATCGAGAGCCCGCAGCGGCTCACGGTGGATGATCCCGTTGTCAGGCTGGACGTCCGACTGATCAGTGGGCGGCTCAACGTGGTCGCCACCGACGGGCCGACCCGGATCGACGTGACCCAGGTCGGCCGTCGGCCGGTCCTGATCGACCACGTCGACGGCCGGCTCAGCATCCGTCAGGAGCGCGGTCGGGGCTGGTCGGACGTCCTGCGGTGGTTCCGGATGATCCACCGCTATCCCCGGGTGGACGTCTCCATCGCCGTGCCCGCCGACGTCCTCGCCGATCTGGGCCTGGTCGCGGGCTCACTCGTCGCCTCCGGCCTGCGCCGGCAGACCACCGTCGACGTCGTCGCTGGCCAGATCACCCTGATGGGGCTCCGTGGCAGCACCTCCGCGAAGATCACCTCCGGGCCGGTGGAAGCGCTCGGCGTCCGGGGCGACCTCACCCTGGAGACGGTCTCCGGGGAGGTGATCCTCGCCGACAGCGCCGCCGACCGGGTGCGGGCGCAGACCGTCTCCGGCGCGATCACCTGCGATCTGGACAACCCTCGGCGCAGCGAGATCCGGCTGACCACCATCTCGGGCAGCATCACCGTCCGGGTCCGCGAGGACAGCGACCTCGCCGTCCGGCTGAACACCGCTTCCGGCCGCATCACCAGCGGCTTTCCGCAGCTGAGCACCTCGACCTTCCCGCTTCCCAGCAGCGAGGGGGTGCTCGGCGCCGGCGACGGTAAGCTCTGGGCTTCCGCGACCTCGGGCAGCATCGCCCTGCTCGCCCGAGCGGTCGACGACGGGGAGGAGCTGCCGTGACTGCCGTGTTCAGCCACGGTCGGCTCCGGCTCTACCTGCTCAAGCTCCTCGACGACGGCCCGAAGCACGGCTACGAGCTGATCCGACTGCTGGAGGACCGGTTCCTCGGGCTGTACGCGCCCAGCGCCGGCACCATCTACCCCCGGCTGCAACGGCTGGAGGTCGAAGGGCTGGTCAGCCACACTGCGGCCGGTGGCCGCAAGACGTACGAGATCACCGACGCCGGGCGTGCCGAGCTGCGCCAGCGGGCCGGCGAACTGACCGCGTTGGAGACGGACATCGCCGCCTCCGTGGCGGATCTCTCCAGCCTGGCCGGCGAGATCCGCAGCGAGGTACGCGGATCGGTGCGCGACCTCAAACGGGAGCTGAGCGAGGCCACCCGGCAGACCCGGCGAGCCCGGTGGGAGGCGGCCGCGCCGCCGCCCCGCCCGACGTCGACCACCGGCCCGCAGGCGGAGCTGTTCGACGAACTCGACCAGCGGTTGGCCGCGTTCACCGCCGAGGTGGGCCGGCTGATGCGCGCCCGGCAGTTCAGCGACACCCAGCTGCGCACCGCGATCCGGCTGCTCGACGGGGCCCTCGACGGGCTGCGTCGCCTGCTGCGATGACCGACGGCGACTCACAGGCTTTTTGCAGGAAGCGTCCAGCGCTGGCGCAGTGACGTCACCGATGATTGGCACATGCCCGCTACCCAGACCGAGGCGCGACTGCTCGTCGTCGAGGACGACCCCAACATCCTCGAACTGCTCTCCGCGAGCCTGCGGTTCGCGGGCTTCGACGTGGCCACCGCGACAAGCGGGAGCGCGGCGCTCAACGCCGCCAAGGACCACCGGCCCGACCTGGTGGTGCTCGACGTGATGCTCCCCGACCTGGACGGCTTCGAGGTCATCCGGATGCTCCGCGAGGGCGGCACGCGTACCCCGGTGGTGTTCCTGACCGCGCGGGACGCCACCGACGACAAGATCCGTGGGCTGACCCTGGGCGGGGACGACTACGTCACGAAGCCGTTCAGCCTGGAGGAGTTGACCGCCCGGATCCGCGCGGTGCTGCGCCGCACCACGACCGGCGAGCAGGCCCCGTCCCGGCTCACCTTCGCCGACCTGGAGTTGGACGAGGAGACCCACGAGGTGCACCGGGCCGGCCAGCGCGTGCAGCTCTCGCCGACCGAGTTCAAGCTGCTGCGGTACCTGATGCTCAACGCCAACCGGGTGCTGTCCAAGGCGCAGATCCTCGACCACGTCTGGAACTACGACTTCCGGGGCGACGACAACATCGTCGAGTCCTACATCTCGTACCTGCGGCGCAAGGTCGACACCACCCAGCCCCGGCTGATCCACACTCTCCGCGGGGTGGGGTACGTGCTGCGCAAGCCGGCGGCGTGAACGCGGTCCAGCAGGCGAAGGGTCGGGTACGCAGCGTCCCGCTGCGGGTGAAGCTGGTCACCTCGGTGCTCGCGCTGGTCGCCGTCGCGCTGCTGGTGATCAGCTCACTGACCGCCTACTTCCTGCGCAACTACCTGGAGGGCCAGGTGGACGGGCAGGTCAGGTCGACCGCTCAGGGCCTCGGCCAGCTGCTCCCGAAGCTGCGCAGCGGTGAGGTCGGCGCCATGCTGCCCAGCGACTACGTCGTGATCGTGGCCGACGAGCAGCGGGTGTACGCCCCCCAGTACGACGGCCGCAGCTTCGACCCCGACCAACTGCCCGCGTTCCCCACCAGTCGCGCGGGTTTCGAGGCCGAGGAGGGCGAGCCGCGAAACGTCCGGTCCCACGACGGCTACACCCGCTGGCGGGTGTACTACGCCCCGCAGCGGGACGGTTCGGTGCTGGCCGTGGGGCAGCCGCTGACCGATGTGGACCGGGCGGTGAAGCAGCTCGTCTGGATAGACCTACTGGTCGGCGGTGCGGTGCTGATCATGTTGGCTTCGGTCGGTGCGGCGATCGTCCGGACCAGTCTCAAACCGTTGGTGGAGATCGAACGCACCGCCGCCGCGATCGCCGGCGGTGACCTGACCCGCCGGGTGCCCGACCCGGAGGAGGGGCAGGAGTATCCGACCTCTGAGCTGGGCCGGCTCTCCCGTGCGCTGAACGCGATGCTCACCCAGATCGAGGCGGCGTTCACCGCCCGAGCCGCCTCGGAAACCTCGGCCCGCTGGGCGGAGAGCGCCGCCCGTGACGCCGCCGCCGCCGCTCAGGCGTCCGAGTCGCGGGCCATCCGCTCCGAGGAGCGGATGCGGCAGTTCGTGGCCGACGCCTCCCACGAGTTGCGTACCCCACTCACCACCATTCGTGGCTTCGCCGAGCTGTACCGGCAGGGAGCGGCCCGCGCGCCGGAGCAGACCGCCGGTCTGCTGCGCCGGATCGAGGACGAGGCGGCCCGGATGGGGCTGCTGGTGGAGGATCTGCTGCTGCTTGCCCGGTTGGACCGGGAACGGCCCCTCGCGTTGACCCCGGTGGAACTGCCGGTGCTCGCCTCCGACGCCGTGCAGGCCGCGCGGGCGATGGCACCGGACCGGCGCATCGAGCTGGAGATCGAGCCCGAATCAGGCCCGCTGGTCGTCTCCGCCGACGACGCGCGGTTGCGGCAGGTGATCGGCAACCTGGTCACCAACGCGCTCACCCACACCCCGCCGGAGGCCGAGATCCGGGTACGCCTGCGTGCCGAGCCGGGTGGCTCCGCCGTCGTGGAGGTGGCCGACACCGGCCCCGGTCTCTCGCCTGAGCAGGCGGAACGGGTCTTCGAGCGGTTCTACCGGGCCGACGCGGCCCGTACGCGGCGGGCCGACGGCAACACCGGCACCGGTCTCGGCCTGGCCATCGTGGCCGCCCTGGTCGCCGCCCACCACGGCACGGTCGAGGTGACCGAGACGCCCGGCGGTGGGGCCACCTTCCGGGTCCAGCTGCCGTTGCTGCCACAGGTCGACGACGCGGCCGAGTGACTTTCAGCCAACTTCCAGGACGGTTCCAGCTTGATTGCAGTGCTGGGGGAGAAGGTAGTGCCATGACCGAGTTCGAGTCCGACCCGCAGCGCCGGCCGGCCCCCACCGACGCCGAGCCGTCGCACCCCACTGCCGAGCTGCCGCGCGACGAGCGCGTGCAGTCCGACTCCCCGACCACCCCCATGCAGGCCGTGTCGACCGACGGTGACCCGACGGTCGCCTCGACCGCCGCTGACCCGGAGGCCACGGCCGCCACCCCGGCCGCCGCCACGTCGACCGGGTACGAGCCGTCGACCGGCTACGAGCGCCCGGCCGCCACCCCGTCCGCGCCGCCGTACCCGGTCTCGGGTCACCCGGCGCCCGGCCAGCCCGGCTATCCACAGCCGGCCGCCGGTCACTACCCCGGTGCCCCCTGGTACGCGGGCCAGCAGTCCGGCTGGGCCGGCGGGGGCCAGCCGGGCATGGCGTACGGCCAGCACCAGCAGCACCCTCAGCACCAGCAGCACCCCGGTCTGCATGCTCAGCACCCGGGCCAGCCGGTCCCGCCGTGGGGCCCCCAGGTCGCGCCGCCCGGCAGTGGTCCCCGACCGGGCCGGATCGCGAAGTTCGCCGGTGCCGGCGTCGCGGTGTTCGCGCTGATGCTCGGTTCCGGCGTGGCCGGTGGGGCGCTCGCGCTCGCCCTCGACGGCGACAGCGGAGGCATCACCCGCACCTACTCCGCGGCACCGGTGATCAATGGCGCGGACCTGCCGAAGATCGCCGCGTCGGTGCAGGACAGTGTCGTCTCGATCACCACGGACAGCGGTGAGGGCTCCGGAGTGGTGCTCAGCGCCGACGGGTATGTGCTGACCAACAACCACGTGGTCGCGTCCGCCGCCGGTGACGCCGTACGGGTGGTCTTCGCCGACGGCAAGACCGCCGACGCGAAGATCATCGGCACCGACCCGAAGACCGACCTGGCTGTGGTGAAGGCCAGCGGGGTGAGCGACCTCAAGCCGGCGAAGTTCGGTGACAGCGACGCCATGCAGGTCGGCGACCAGGTGCTCGCCCTGGGCAGCCCGCTCGGCCTGCAGGGTTCGGTGACCTCGGGCATCCTCAGCGCCCGCGACCGCACCATCCGCGCCGGTGAGGGCCAGCCGCAGGACCCGCGCCAGCAGCAGAGCCAGACCGTCAGCTCGATCTCCGGCCTGCTCCAGACCGACGCGCCGATCAACCCCGGCAACTCCGGCGGCGCGCTGGTCAACACCCGGGGCGAGGTGATCGGCGTCAACACCGCCATCGCGACCTCCGGGCAGAGCACCGGCAACATCGGTGTCGGTTTCGCCATCCCCAGCAACAAGGCCAAGGACGTCGCCGGCAAGCTCCAGCGTGGCGAGAAGGTCAGCCACCCGTCGCTCGGGGTCGGCGTCAACCAGGCCGAGGGCGGCGGCGCGCTCGTCGCGTCGGTCACCCCGGGCAGCCCGGCCGAGAAGGCCGGCCTCCAGCGCGGCGACGTCGTCACCCGGTTCGGCGACAAGCCGGTCAACGACTCGGACGACCTGGTCGGCGCGGTGCAGGCCGGCAAGGTCGGCGACCGGGTCGACGTGCAGTTCAAGCGCAACGGGGCCGAGAAGTCGGTGACCGTCACGCTCGCCGAGACGTCCTGACAACACCTGAACCTGCTTCCTCCCTCCGGCGGCGGGTGGCGGGGCCGAGGGGGTCGGCTCCGTCACCCGCCGCTTTTCCGCCCGGACGGCGGTTCACCCGGATCGGGTGAACCGCCGTCACCCGTCCGCCCGGCAGGTTCGGTGGGCGAGTCTCGGCGACCGGAACCGGGGGGGTGGGGTGCCATGACCGACGTGGTGGGTGTGCGTGACGACCGGCGGATCCAACGCGACGTCCTGGCCGAGCTGGCCTGGGACGCCCAGCTGCAACCGAACGAGATCGGGGTGACCGTCGACCAGGGCGTCGTCACCCTGACCGGATTCGTGGATGGTGCCGCTCGCGGTTGGGCCGCGACACGGTGTGCGCAGCGGGTTCGCGGCGTACGGGCGGTGGCCGACGAGATGGAGGTGCGGCTGCCCGGCACCCCGGGGCGTACCGACGCGGAGGTCGCCATCGCCGCCACCCGCGCCCTGGAGTGGGACAGTTTCGTGCCCGCCGAGCGGCTGGACGTGACAGTGGCCAACGGCTGGCTGATGCTGCGCGGCGAGGTCGAGTTCGGGTGGCAGCGGCGGGCCGCCGAGGGCGAGGTGCGTCGCCTCGACGGCATCCGGGGCATCACCAACCTGATCGAGGTACGGCCCCCGGCGCCACCGGCCGGCGAGCGGCTGCGGCAGGACGTCCAGCGGGCGTTGGCGCGCACCCTCGGCGGCGAGCGGGTGACCGTCGAGGTGGACGGCGACACGCTGGTCCTCGCCGGAGTGGTCCGGTCCTGGTGGGAACGCGACCAGGTGGAACGGGTGGCGTGGTCCGCGCCCGGGGTGCGGTCGGTCCACGACCTGCTTCTGGTGGGCGGGTGATCGTCCGCCGTGTCCGGTTTACCGGGGACACCACGGGGAACCCGCCGCCGACCGGCGTGACCGGCGGTGTCACCGCACCGGGGACCAACGGGGAGGATTCGTGGCCGTGAACCACCCGCCTGCGGGCCGCCCCGAGGAGCGGCCGCTGCGCATCGCGATGGTGGTTCCGCCGTGGCTGTCCGTACCTCCGCCCGGTTACGGCGGCCTTGAACAGGTCGTCGCCGCCCTGGTGGACGCGCTCTGCCGGCAGGGGCACGGGGTGACCCTCTTCGGTGCCGGCGGTGACCACGGCACGGCAGCCGACGGCTTCGTCTCCACCGTCGCCGAGGTCCAGTACGAGCGGCTCGGCGAGTCACTGCCGGAGCTGGCTCACCTGGCCCGAGTGAAACGGTTGATCAGCGCTGCCGACTTCGACGTGATCCACGACCACACCACCATCGGCCCGCTGGTCGCCGGCCGCCGGGCCGTGCCGACGGTCGCGACAGTGCACGGAAACCCGGTGGGGGAGTACGGCGACGTGCTGAGCGACGTCGACGCGGGGGTCGCCCTGGTGGCGATCTCGCACGCCCAGCGCCGACTGAACCCGAACCTGCAGTGGGCCGGGACGGTGCACAACGCATTGGACATCCGCGGCTTTCCGCGTAAGCACACACCCGGCGCGGGGCCGGTGCTGTGGCTGGCCCGGTTCAGCCCGGACAAGGGCCCGGACACCGCCATCCAGGCGTGCCGGGCCGCCGGGTTGCCGCTGCTGCTGGCCGGCAAGTGCAACGAGCCGGCCGAGCGCCGCTACTACGAGCAGGTCGTCGCGCCGATGGTCGGCGAGGATGTGACAGTCGTGCTCAACGCGGACCGCGCGACAACGCTGCGGATGCTGGTCGACGCCCGCTGCCTGATCATGCCGATCCAGTGGGACGAGCCGTTCGGCATGGTGATGCTGGAGGCGATGGCGACCGGCACACCGGTGGTCGCGCTCAACCGGGGTGCGGTGCCGGAGCTGGTCCGGCCGGGGCTGACCGGGCTCGTCGTCGAGCGGTCGGAGGAGCTGCCCGCGGCGTTGCTCGCGGCGGAGCGACTCGACCCGGAGGACTGCGTGGCGCACGTCGCCCAGAACTTCTCGGTCGACCGGATGGCGAGCGGCTACGCCGAGGTCTATCGGCGCTTCGCCCTCGGCCGGCACGACGTCCGCGAACCGGTCCGGGTGCCGGTGCGCTGACCGGCACCCGGACCGGGTGCCGGTGCGCTGACCGGCCGTGCCGTCCGGTCAGGCCCCGGTCGCGCCCAGCTCGGCGATGGCGGCGTCGAGGCGACCCGCGTACGCCGGACTGATGCCGCCCTCACCGACGCGGACGGTGACCTTCGTGCGCAGCCGGGCCACCGGTGGGGCCAGCTTCTCTCGGCCGGAGCTGACCGCCGCGGTCAGGTTGCGCAGCTCGTTGCGCAGGTCGAGGGCCACGTCCTCGCGGATCTCCCCGGCGCTCAAGCCGGCGGTGATCAACCCGTCGACCCGGTTGGCGGCCTCGGCCAGGGTGCCCGGGTCCGAGGTGGGCGCGCCGGTCGTCGGCTCCGCCGACGGGGGCGCGGTCGGCGGGGCCGGTGTGGTCGGCGCGGACGACCCGGGGGTCGGCGGGTCGGCCGACGGGGTCACCACCGGCGCGGCGGAGGGTTGCGCCCGGCGGGTCGGCTGCTGCTCGGGCAGCAGGGCCACCCCGGCCAGCGTCACCCCGACGGCCAGCGCCAGCAACAACACCAGCCGCCGCCGGGACCAGCCGGCCCCGGCCTCCGGCTCGCCCGGGGCAACGGAGGCCCCGCCGTCCACTGCCCCGTCGGCCGTCGCCATCCCGGCCGTCGCCACGGCCGGCGTCGCCACGGCGGGAGACGACGGTGGCGGGGGCTCGGTGGGCACCCGGATGGTCGCGGTCGGAGGTTCGGCCGGCAGCGCGTGGTCGCGGAGCGCGGTGGCGACCTGCCGGGCGGTCGGCCGATCGGCCGGGTTCCGGGCGAGACTGCGCAGGCAGATCTGGGCCACTGTCGGGGGCAGGTCCGGCAGGTCGGCCAGCGTCGGCGCAGGACCGCTGGCCAACGCGGAACTGAGCTGCTCCCAGGTGTCCGCCGGGTACGGAACCCGGCCGGTGAGCGCCTCGTGCAGGAGTACGCCGAGCGAGTAGACGTCGGTGGACGGCTGGGCCGGCGCGCCGTCGAGGCGTTCCGGGGCGACGTACGCCGGGGTGCCGAAGGTTTCGCCGTCCTCATCCTCGTCGGGTGCGCCGATCCGGGTGGCGATGCCGAAGTCGAGCACCTTGGCGCCCGTCCCGGTCATCATCACGTTGGCCGGGGTGATGTCCCGGTGCACGATGCCGAGGCGGTGCGCGGCGGCCAGCGCGTCCGCGACCTGCGCGCCCACCTGGACCGCCTCGGTCCACGGCAACGGCCCCTCGGTGAGCCGGAGCTTCAACTCCTCGCCGCTGAGCAGCTCCATCACCACGAACGAGGTGATCGAGCCGTCCGGGTCGACAGTCTCGCCGTAGTCGTGCACGGAGGTCAGGTGCGGGTGCACCAACTGGGCGGCGGCCCGCGCCTCCTCGCGCACCATGCCCCGGAAGCGCGCGTCGGCGGCGAGTGACGGGGCGAGCACCTTGAGCGCCACCACCCGGTCCAGCACCTCGTCCCGGGCACGCCAGATGACCGACATGCCGCCGGCGCCGATCTGGTCCAGAAGTCGGTATCTGCGAGCCAGCAATCGGCCCGGATGCAGTGCTGCCTTCACAGATCGCACCTGCCTCAGGGGTGGGAGCGGTATCAGGTTGCGCGAATGTGTCCGGCCTGTCAACGCCGTCGCCGCCGGCCGTCGGCGGACGGTCCCTGCCGTGCGGTGACCGTCGGCTGACCACGCCCCAACCGGTCGGCGGCGGGTCCGTGCCAGGATGGGAGACATGGCGGGGGGACCGGTGGCGTTCGTGCTCGGCGGCGGCGGAGTGCTCGGCGCGGTCGAGGTCGGCATGTTGCGCGCGCTGTTCCGCGCCGGCATCCAACCCGACATGGTGCTCGGCACCTCGATCGGCGCGGTGAACGGTGCGCTGGTCGCCGCCGACCCGTCGGAGGCGGTGACCGACCGGCTGGTCCGGCTGTGGGCCTCGCCGGAGGCGAGCGAGGTGTACGGCGACTCGGTCGCCCGGCAACTGCGCCGCTTCGCCGCCCGGACCCACCTGCACTCACCCCGGCCGCTGCGCCGCCTGCTCGAAAGCGAGCTGGGGGTGGACACCACCTTCGCCGATCTGCGGGTGCCGTTCCGCTGCTGCGCCGCCCACATCGAGCGGGCCGCCGAGCACTGGTTCGACAGCGGTCCGGTGGTCCCGGCGGTGATGGCGTCGGCGTCGGTGCCGGGGCTGCTTCCGCCGATGCAGATCGACGGCGCGCACTACGTGGACGGCGGGATCGTCAACTCCATCCCGATCGGCGAGGCGGTGGCCGTGGGCGCCCGCCGGATCTACGTCCTCCAGGTGGGCCGGATCGAACGGGAGCTGACCCCGCCCCGCCGGCCATGGGAGATCGCGCAGGTCGCGTTCGAGATCTCCCGACGGCACCGGTTCTTCCGGGAGATGGCGGCGCTGCCCGAGGGGGTGGAGGTGCACGTCCTGCCGACCGGCGGGCTGAACCCCCGCGACGACACGCCGTGGGCGTACCGGGACATGGCGGCGGTGGGACGGCGGATCAGCCGCGCGTACACCGCCTCCCGGCGCTACCTCGCCACCCACGCGGAGCGGTGATGCCGCTGCCTCCCCGGTGGCTGCGTCGGCTGTTGCTGGCCCCCGCCGTCGTGCTGCTCGCCTTTTTCGTGGTCACCACGCTGCCGGTCTGGGCACTGCTCGCCGCGGCCGCGTCCCCGCTGGTCCCGGGCCGGTTGCGCCCGCTGCGGCTGCTCTGGATCGGCTGCTTCTACCTGGTCTGGGACGCTGCGGCGCTACTCGCGCTCTTCGTGCTCTGGGTCGTGTCCGGCTTCGGCTGGCGCACCAGGTCGCCGGCCTTCCAGCGCGCGCACTACGTGCTGGCCGGCTGGTTCCTGCGGGTGCTGTTCTGGCAGGCACGGTGGACACTGCGGTTGAGCATCGACGTGGTGGGCACGGACCCGGACACCGCGCTGCCCGGCCGACCCGAGCTGGTGCTCTGTCGGCACGCCGGGCCCGGTGACTCGTTCATCCTGATCCACGGGCTGGTCAACTGGTTCCACCGGGAGCCACGCATCGTCCTCAAGGACAGCCTCCAGTGGGATCCCGCGGTCGACGTGCTGCTCAACCGGCTGCCCAACCGGTTCATCGCGCCGACGCCGGAGCGCGGCGAGGAGACGGTCCGTCAGGTCGGGCACCTGGCCAGCGGCCTGGACGACAACGACGCGTTCGTGATCTTCCCCGAGGGCGGCAACTTCACCCCCAAGCGGCGGTTGCGCGCCATCGCCCGGCTGCGCTCACTCGGCCTGGAACGGATGGCGCTGCGCGCCGAGCGGATGCGCCACGTGCTCGCCCCGCAGCCCGGTGGGATGCTCGCCGCGCTGGACGCCGCGCCGGACGCCGGGGTCATCTTCGTCGCCCACACCGGACTGGACCGGATGCTCACCGTCGCCGACGTGTGGCGGGAACTGCCGATGGACAAGCGGATCGTGATGCGGTTCTGGTCGGTGCCGCCGGAGGAGGTTCCGACCGGGCGGCAGCAGCGCATCGACTGGCTCTTCGACTGGTGGGCGCAGATCGACTCCTGGATCGCCGCAAACCGGTGAGCGCGAGGAGTGCAGCGAAGCGGAGCCCCGCAGTCGCGAGGTGAGGCGGGCTCCGGTGAGCGGGGCGATGCGGAGCGTGGCGGTCGCGGGCGATTGACGGGCTCAGCGGCGTATGGCCGCGTAGGGTGCGGGCGTGGACGAGATCTGCGTGGTGACAACTGTGGTTGACGCGCGTTCGGTCGCCGATGTGCTGGCGGCCGCGGCCGTCGCCGGCAGGCTCGCCGCCTGCGCCCAGGTGGGTGGTCAGGTGGACAGCACCTACTGGTGGCGGTCCGGAATGGAGACGAGCACCGAATGGTCGGTGCAGTTCAAGACCGCACCGGACCGGCTCGCCGCGTTGCTGGACCAGATCCGGGTGAGTCACCCGTACGAGGTGCCGGAGATCCTGGTGTCCAGGGTGGAGAGCGGCAACCCCGACTACGCCACCTGGGTGTACGAGCACACCCGTTCCTGAGTACGCGCACTCTGGGGCGTACCCCGTGGGCTGTCGATGATGACCGGGTGGACGACACCCGTTACCCCTGCCCCGCTTGCGGTGCGCCGGCCGATCTGAGTGCCGGTTGCTCCGGCTGCCGGCGCGCGCCCGACCCGATAGCCGCCGAGGTGGTCCGGCTGAGCCGGGAGGTCGCCGAGCTGGAGCCGCAGGTGGAGCGGGCTCGCCGCGCGTACACCGAGCTGGCCGGACGCCTGACGACCGTGTCGCGGCGGCGTGCCGAACTGGCGGCGGTCGTGCGTGCCGGGTTGGCTGCCCCGGTTGTGGCGCGCCCCCCGTCGCTCGTCGGGCCGGCGCCGGCCATCGGCCCGGGCCCCGGCGTGGCGGTGGATTCGCGGCCGGGTGCGGCGGAGACCTCGACGCGGACGGTCCAGGGTCTGCTCTTCGTCCTCGGTGGACTCCTGCTGGGCACCGCGGCGGTGGTGTTCACGGCTGTCGCCTGGGCGGCGGTGGGGGTTGGCGGTCGGGCGTTGATCCTGACCGCGTTCACCGCGCTCGCCCTGGGTGTGCCGCTGCTGGCGGTCCGCCGGGGGCTGCGCGGTACGGCGGAGACGTTCGCCGCGGTGGGGTTGCTGCTGGTGGTGCTGGACGGTTACGCGGCCTGGTCGGTGGACCTGGCCGGCGTGGCCGGCTGGGCGGGCAGCCGGTACGCCGCGCTGGTCGGGGGGGCCAGCGCGGCGGTCGCCGTGGCGTACGGCAGGTGGAGCGGGTTGACGGGGCCGTGGTTCGCCGCCCTGGTGGCCGCCCAGCCGGCGTTGCCGCTGCTCGCCGCGGAGACCGGGGCGGGGGCGGCCGGGTGGGCGGTGATCCTGCTCGGGGTGGCGTTGCTGAACCTGGCCGTGCTTGCCGCGCTGCGCGGCCGGGAAGGGGCGGCGCAGTTCGTCGGTCGGGTGCTGGCCGGCATCGCCCATGTCGCCGCGCTGCTGGGTGCTGCGGCGTGCGCGTTGGTGCCGCTGGTCAGCGGGCGGGCGGGGGGTTCCGCACTGCTGGCCGGTGTGCCGCTGTTGCTGGTCGCGCTGGTCGGGCTCGGTGCGGCCTGGCTCGTCGGGGGGCGGGCGCTGCGGGCGGTGGCGACGGGGCTGCTGGTGCCGGTCCTCGCCGGCGCAGTGCTGCGTCCGGTGGCCGAGCTGCGGCCGTCAGTGCTGCTGCTCGCCACGGCGGCGGTGGCGCTCGGGTTGGCCGCCGCCGTGCGGCTACTGCCGGCGGTGCACGGTGGCGACGGTTGGCGGGCCGGTGCGCGAGCCGGTGCGCTGTTCGTCGCGGCGGGCACGGCACAGGTGACCGTGCTGATCACCATCGGCTTGGCGGCCGCCGCCGTTGGCCGGTCACTGCCACCGTGGGGTGGGGCTGGGCTGGGATCGGACCTGCGCTGGGGCTGGCAGTTGGCGCCCGCCGTGGCGCTGGCGGTCGGCGCGGCGGTGCTCCTGCTGCCCCGCAACGCGCGGGTGGTGCTCGGCACGGCCGGCGCGGTGGCGGTGCTGTTGGCCGTGCCCGCCGGCTGGACGGCCTCCTGGGCTCAGGTGGTCGCCGTCGGCCTGGTCGGCGGGGTCGCGCTGCTGCTCGCCGTGCTGGCCCGCCCGGCCACCCCGCCGGTCGCCCTGCTCACCCGTGCGCTCGGCGGTGCCGTCCTGCTCGGGCACGGGTTGCTCGTCGCACTGGCCGCCCCGACCGGTGCCCTGGTGGCGCTCGGCGTTCTCGCCGCGGTCGGGCTGGCACTGGCCGTACGACGGGGGGTCGGGGCGTACCGGGAGGTGGCCGGTGCGGGTCTGCTGGTCGGGCAGCTCACGCTGCCCGCGATCGCGGCGGTGGCGCTGTTCGCCGCGGGCGCCCCGCCGTGGTGGCAGGCTCGGCTCGGGCTGGCCGGGGCCGGGCTGTCGCTGGTCGCGGCGCTCGCGGCGCGTCGCCACCGGGTGGAGCTGATCGGGTACGCGCAGACCGGCGCCGTCGTCGCGGTGACCGTGCCCGCCCTCGCGCCGCTGGTCGGGGCGGGTGACGAGCCGCTCGCGTTGTACGCCGCGCTGGCGGCGCTGGGCGTCGCGTTCGTCGCCTGCTGGGCGCCGTCGGTGAGCGCCGCCGGTCAGGCGGCCCTCGGGGACCGGCCGTCGGCAGCCGAGCGCGAGCCGGCCCGGTCGGCGCTGTTGCTGGCTGCGGGCGGAACGCTGGCGGCGGTGGCCGTGCTGGTGACTCTACCGACGGTGCTGACCGCGCTCTGGTCGCCGCACGGCGGGCGGGGCCGGGTGTGGTCGGGGGTTCCGACTGTCGTCGCCGACCCGACGGTGCTCCCGGTGGGGCTCGCGCTGGTCGTGCTGGCGGTGGCCGGGGCGTTGGCCGGTCGGCGGGTGGGGCTGTCGCTGCCGGCCGCCCTGCCGTTCGTCGCGGCGGCGCTGCCGGTGCTGTTCATCGCGGTCGGGGCGCCCTGGCCGGTGCTGCCGGCCGCCGTTCTGCTCGCCGGGCTGGCCGCGCTGCTGTTCACCGCGCTGGCCCCGCCCCGCCCGGTGCTCGCGCCGGTCGCCGTACCGGTGGGCGTGGTGCTGGTGGCATCCGGTGTGGCGGGTCTGCTGGCCACCCGGGCGGCGACGCTCGCGGCCGAGGCGGTGCTGCTGGTGGCGGCGGTCGCGGTCGCCGTCGGGGCGCGCAGGTCCGCGGTACGAGTCGTCGGTTGTCTCGCCGCCGTGGGTGCGGCGTCCGCGTTGGCGGTGACCGCCCCGCTCGCCGGCGGGCTGCCGTTGCGGGCGGCCGCGTACCCACTGCTGGGGGTAGCCGCGGTGGCGTTGGCCGCTGCGGCGGTCAGCCCGGCACGGGCCCGGCTGGGACGGGTGCTGGACGCCGCCGCGCAGGCTGTCGCGCTGGTGGCGGCGGTGTTCACCGTCGAGGTGGCACGGCATTTCGCCACCGTCTGCGTGCTCTGGGGTGTCGCCGTCGCGCTGCGACTGCTGCGCCGGGGTGAACCGGCCGGTCGGCGGTGGGCGTTCGCCGGGATCGCCGCCGGCAGCGAGTTGCTCGGAGCCTGGGTGCTGCTGGCCGCCGGTGGGGTGACGGTGCTGGAGGCGTACACACTGCCGGCTGCGGCGCTCGCCGTCGGCGCGGGTCTGCTGGCGCTGCGCACCCGGCCGGGGCTGACCAGCTGGCCGGCTCTCGGCCCGGGTCTGGTGGCGGCGTTGCTGCCCAGTCTCGTGTCGGTGCTGGTCGGGCCGGACCCGCAGCCGTGGCGGCGACTGCTCCTCGGCGCGGTTGCGGTCGGCGTGGTGCTGGCCGGCGCGAACCGCCGCTGGCAGGCGCCGGTGTTGCTCGGCGGCGGGGTGCTGATGCTGTTGGCGCTGCACGAGCTGGCCCGTGGCTGGGATCTGCTGCCCCGCTGGATCTATCTGGGGGTCGGCGGGCTGGCACTGGTCGGGCTCGCCGCCAGCTACGAGCGGCGTCGCCGTGACCTGGCTCGACTGCGCGCCGCGGTGGGCCGGCTCGGCTGAGTCGAACCAGTAGGGGTAGGGCCTGCCCTACCCCGCATTCGGGGGCTGTCGGGGTTACTCAGCGCTACCACGCTCGGGAGACTCGACGGTAGGCCCGAACCACAGTGGCACGGGCGCGAAGCGGAACGGGGGCAAGCGATGGCGCTCGGAGCGGTGGCGGAACCGCCGGTACGACGGCGAGGTAGTGACTACGCACAGTTGTCACGACGGATCAGCCAGGCGGGCCTGCTGGAGCGGCGCCCCGGCTGGTATGCCACCCGCATCGTGTTCACCCTCGGTGCGTTCGTGGCCGGCTGGGTGGCCGTGTTCCTGCTCGGCGACTCCTGGTGGCAGCTCCCGCTGGCGGCGGTGATGGCGGTGGCCACCACCCAGGTCGCGTTCCTCGGCCACGACGCCGGGCACCGCCAGATGTTCCGTCGGCGTGGCCCCAGCGAACTGGTGGGTCTGTTCGCCGGCAACGCGGCGGTCGGGCTCAGCTACGGCTGGTGGGTCGACAAGCACAACCGGCACCACGCCAACCCGAACCACGAGGACGAGGACCCGGACGTCGGCGCGGGCGCCCTGGTGTGGACGTACGAGCAGGCGCTGGGCACGCGGGGGTTCGGTCGCTGGCTGGCCCGGCGGCAGGCGTACCTCTTCTTCCCGATGCTCCTGCTGGAGGGGCTGAACCTGCACGTGTCGAGCATCCGGGCGATCGTCGGCCGGGAGCCGAACGGCGGGTACACCGTCCCGATGCGGCACCGGGCGGCCGAGGCGGCGCTGCTCCTCGCGCACACGGTCGGCTACGTCGCGCTGCTGCTGGCTGTCATGTCCCCGGTCAAGGCGCTGCTCTTCGCCGTCGTGCACCAGGCGTTGTGGGGCCTCTACATGGGCTGCGCGTTCGCGCCGAACCACAAGGGCATGCCGATGCCGACCGCCGAGGACGAGTTGGACTTCCTGCGTAAGCAGGTGCTGACCTCCCGCAACGTGCGGGGCAGTCGGCTGGTGGACACCGCGCTCGGCGGTCTCAACTACCAGATCGAGCACCACCTGTTCCCGAACATGCCCCGCGCCAACCTGCGCCGGGCCCAGCCGATCGTCCGTGCCTACTGCGTCGAGCAGGGCATCCCGTACGCCGAGACCGGGTTGGTCGAGTCGTACCGGCAGGCACTCGGTCATCTGCACGAGGTGGGGCGGCCGCTGCGCGGCTGAACACACCAGGGGGAGGGCGGGGGCGGTGCCGGGCGGCACCGCCCCCGCCTGCGCGTACCGGGTCGATCGACACCCTGCTACCGCTGGTCGATGCCGTCCGTCGTCCCCGGTAGGGTCGGCGCATGGCAGACCTGCTCACCGCGGGAGCGGTGCGAGATGAGCTGGGCGGGCTGACGGGCTGGTCCCCGACCCGGCGGATCGACGACATCGTCGGGAGTGCGGCATGAGATTCGAGATCAGCAAGGTGCTGGACGCCATCGAGGGGCGGGTCTGCACCGACCCGTCGCTGGCCCGGGCCGTGGTCGACCTGGCCGAGGTGATCCGCTACCAGGACATTGACGGTGGTCGGCCGGCCAGCCTGCTGCGCCTCGGCATGGTCATCGACGCGCTCTCCCGCGAGTTGGAGGAGGACAGCGTCCAGGTCTACGCGGTGGTGCACCGGGCGTTGCTCTCCGACGCCGATCTCACCTCCAACGAGCGGATGGTGGTCCGCCGCTGGGCCGACGACGGGCTCGTCGAGGTGCTCGACAACCCGGGTGACCGGATGTTGGAGGTCGCCGACCTGCTCGGTCTGCCGGTGCTCAGCCGGGTCCGCTTCGACGGGTTGCGCGGTCGGTTCCCGTGGCTGGTCGAGCAGCCCGGTCGGGTGGTCGCTCCGGTGCCCGGCGCCGGTGGGCCGGCGTTCATCGCGCACGTCGGTGGGGGTCACGCGCCGGTGGCCGGCAAGCGTTCGCCGACCGGCGTGAAGCTGCTGGCCCGCCAGTGGCGCTGCCCGGAGTCGGGCTGCGCGTTGTTCGGTGGCGGTGGTGGGGGCGGCGCGTTCGCCGACCTGGCCGGCGGTGCCGACCGCAGCCCCGCGGCGCAGCCGCCGCCCGCGCTGCGCAACGGCGTGCCGACCTGCCCCCGGCACGGCGCGCGGCTCGGCGACGCCGGGCCGCGCCCGCGTACCGAGGTGCTCGCGGTGCGCGTCGGCGGCCTCGTCCGGCGGCGGTTCGTGCTCAGCGAGGAGCAGCCGGTGGTGGCTGGCCGGGCCCCCGAGCAGGACGGCGGGATCATGCTCGGGCAGTGGCTCAACGACGAGGCCCGACGCTGGATCAGCCGTGGTCACGTCCGCTTCGAGTTGCGGGTCGGCGAGGTCATCGTGACCGACGTCAGCACCAACGGTTCCGGCATCCGCCCGGCCGGTTCGATGGCCGAGTCGGACCGGATCCCGCTGGCCCCGCAGCAGTCCCGGGTGCTCGGTGAGAACGACATGGTGGAGCTGTACCCCGGCGTGCAGATCGGCCGCGCCGAGGAGTTGCCCACCGGCGCCCCGTTCACCCCCACCTCGGTGATGGCCGAGGCCCCGACCATGGCCATGCGCCTACCCCGCCCATAAGCGGACCGCGCCCGCGCTCCGCCGCGGCGCGGCGCGGCAAGATCCGCACAAGAACAGGGAAAGTGCTGCCTCAGATGGTGTCGAGGCAGCACTTTCCCTGTAGTTGCGCAGATCTTGGCAAGCGCGGTCCGTTATCCGGCCAGCACCTCGGCCAGGGCGGTCACCGCCAGGTCGATCTCCTCCTCGGTGATCACCAGCGGTGGGGCGAGCCGGATGGTGGAGCCGTGGGTGTCCTTGGCCAGCACACCGCGCGCGGCGAGCCGCTCGCACGCCTCCCGGCCGCTCATGAGCGCCGGGTCGATGTCCAGACCGGCCCACAGGCCACGGACGCGTACCCCGACCAGGCCCTTGCCGACCAGCCCTTCGAGGCCGGCCCGCAACCGCTCACCCAGCTCGGCCGAGCGGCGCTGGAACTCGCCGGTGGCCAGCAGCCGGACCACCTCGACCGCCACCGCGCAGGCGAGCGGGTTGCCACCGAAGGTGGAGCCGTGCTGGCCCGGCTTGAGCACGCCGAGCACGTCCGCGTTCGCGGCCACCGCGGACACCGGCACGATGCCGCCGCCCAGCGCCTTGCCCAGCAGGTACATGTCGGGCACGACACCCTCGTGGTCACAGGCGAAGGTCGCGCCGGTACGCCCCAGACCGGACTGGATCTCGTCGGCGATGAACAGCACGTCGCGCTCTGTGCAGACCTGCCGTACGCCGGGCAGGTAGCCCTCCGGCGGCACCACCACACCCTGCTCACCCTGGATCGGCTCCAGCAGCACGGCCACCGTGTTCTCGTCGATCGCGGCGGTCAGCGCGTCCAGGTCGCCGTACGGCACGACGGTGAAGCCCGGGGTGTACGGCCCGAAGTCGGCGCGGGCGTCCTCGTCGGTGGAGAAGCTGACGATGGTGGTGGTCCGCCCGTGGAAGTTGCCCTCGGCGACCACGATGTTGGCCTGACCGGGAGCCACGCCCTTGACCTGGTAGCCCCACTTGCGGGCCACCTTGATGCCGGTCTCGACAGCCTCGGCGCCGGTGTTCATCGGCAGCACGAGGTCCTTGCCGCACAGCTCGGCCAGTTCCCGGCAGAAGTCGGCGAACTGGTCGTGGATGAACGCCCGGCTGGTCAGCGTGAGCCGGTCCAGTTGGGCGTGCGCGGCGGCGATCAGCTGCGGGTGCCGGTGACCGAAGTTCAGTGCCGAGTAGCCGGCCAGGCAGTCCAGGTAGCGGCGGCCGTCCACGTCGGTGAGCCAGGCGCCCTCGGCGGACGAGATCACCACCGGCAGCGGGTGGTAGTTGTGCGCCGTCCAGCGCTCGGCGTCCCGGACCGCTCCCGGCGTACGCAGGATGTCATCCACGATCACTTGCTTGCCTTTCCCTGACGGAGTCGCAGCGTGCAGCACTTCGGTCCGCCGCCGGCCTTGCGTAGCTCGGAGAGGTCGACCCCGATGGTTTCGTAGCCCCGGTCGCGCAGCTTGGCGGCCAGGTCGGTGGCCTGCGCGGGCAGCACCACGTGCCGCCCGTCGCTGACCGCGTTCAGGCCGAGCACCTCGGCGTCGGCCATGGTGGCGTGCACCGCGTCGGGGAAGAGTCGACGCAGCACGGCCCGGCTGCCCGGGGAGAACGCCTCGGGCAGGTACGCCACGGTCCGCTCGTCGAGCACCGTCAGCGCGGTGTCCAGGTGGTAGAAGCGCGGGTCGACCAGTTGCATGGTGATCACCGGGTAGCCGAAGACCTCCTGCAACTGGGCGTGTGCGGCGTGTGCCGTGCGGAAGCCGGTGCCGGCGAGCAGGTGGTCACCGGCCAGCAGGACGTCTCCCTCGCCCTCGTTGACGTGCTTCGGGTCGTACATCTCGAAGCCGGCGGCCTCGAACCAGGCCCGGTACGCCGGCGCCTCGTCGGCGCGCTGCGGGTCACGGAACTGCACCGCCATCGCCTTGCCGTCGATCACGGTGCCGCCGTTGGCGGCGAAGACCATGTCGGGCAGGCCGGGCACCGGAGTGATCTCCTCGACGGTGTGGCCCAGATCAAGGTACGTCTGGCGCAGCTGCTCCCACTGCCGGACGGCCAGCGCGGCGTCGACCGGCGCGCTCGGGTCCATCCATGGGTTGATGGCGTAGTCGACGGCGAAGTACGTCGGCCGGCACATCAACAGGCGCTGGCTGGTGGCGTCCATCGTCATTGTCCTGCTCCCAGGGGTCGGGCGCGCCCGGCCACCGTGGCCCACGGGCTGGCGCCGTGGCTCAACGTTATGCGGCGTCAGCGGCAGGATCCACCACCGAGAGTTGCGCAGACCGAAGATTCGTTGCGTCTGGGCGGTTTCCGGATGTGATTCGTTGCGTCACGACGGCGTCCGTCGGAAATCGCGCTTCCGGCCACCCGGCGGCGGGCCGCTCACGCATCCGGCGGCGTCGCTGCTCCGGTGAGGTCGCTGCTCCGGGGAGGCGCAGTCCCTGCCGAGGGACTGCCACCCCCGGACACACTTCAGGGGCGGCGAACCGCCGCCCCTGAAAGGGTGTCTCCCGGCCGGTGAACCACCGGACTGGTCGGGCTGCCGGCGAACCGCCGGCTGTTCGCCGGTGCATCACCGGCGAGCGGAACAGTGCCCGCTAGAAACGATCGACAAACTGTGAGTCAAGCCACTCGCGGAAGCGCTGCACCCAGTCGCCGTCGGTGGTCGGCCAGTCGAACTGGCCGGTCATCGCGAGCACCCCGATCACGACCGCGGCCAACCCGATCAGCACGCCGAAGAGCGCGTCGGTAGTACCGGCGACGTGCCGACGGCGGGTGGCCATCAGGCCGAGCACCGCGAGCACCGCACCGAACGCGCCGAGGCCGATGCCGTACCCGGCCAGGGTGCCGGTCAGCACGAACATCGCGCCGGCGACCGAGACGATCAGGCCGAGGGTGGCGAGCAGGCTGGCCCGCGGCTTCGGGCCGCGCGTCACCGGCGACTCGGGCGTGGTGACGCCCGGGGTCGGGTCGACGGGGCGGTCCGTGGCGACCCGGTCGGTGGTGTCGGGCCGCCGGGTGACGCTGTCGCGCTCGGCGGTGCGCGCCGTGCTCGGGGCGACGGCGGGCCGGGCGTCCGTCTCCACCGCCGGTGCCGTGCCGGTGCGGGGCTCGGAGGCGACCGGGCGGGTCGTGCCCTGCACGGGCTCGGGTGCGACGGGACGGGTGGCGCCGTTCGACGGTTCTGGCGCGACCGGGCGGGCGGTGCCGGCCCGGGGCTCGGGCTCCACCGGCCGCGCGGTGGCGGCGCGGGCCACCGCCGCCCGCTCGTTGGCCCGCCGCTCGGCCTCGCTGGTCTGGCCGTCGGTGGCACCGGCGCTGCGGTACGTCGTCTGGTCGCCGTCGCGGTCGGTGACCACCGGCCGGCCGGCGTTGTCGCCGGTCTCGGTGACCGTGGTGTCGCGGCCGTCCACGCGGCCGTCGAGGTTCTCGTCCCGCGTCGGTGCCGGCTCGGACCGGCGGGACAGCGAAGGAATCCTGACCACTACACACCTCCTGATGAATGCGTGGTGGCCGACGGAAAGGGTGGCACCCACGCGGTGTCGCACCTCAAATACCCACCTGGGCGTTTCCTGACACCAATTGGGGGTACGGCCGCCCCGGCCCGCCTCGATCGGCCCGGTCCCGCGCCGATCAACGCGGCGGGCGGGGGACCCGAGCGATCAGCGCGCGGCCGGGTCGGGGCGGGACTGGCTATCCTTGGCACCCGTGCCAGAGGGACACACGATCCACCGCCTGGCGGCCCGGCACGCCGAGCTGTTCGCCGGGGACAAGCTGCACGCCGCGAGCCCGCAGGGTCGTTTCGCCGAGGGTGCCGCCCGGCTCTCCGGGACCGTGCTGGAGGGCACCGAGGCGTACGGCAAGCACCTGCTGCACCACTACGCCGGCGAGCTGACCCTGCACGTACACCTCGGGCTGTACGGCAAGTTCGCCGACGGGCCGGGGGAGCCGCCGGAGCCGGTCGGCCAGGTGCGGCTGCGGCTGGCCAGCGACCGGCACTGGCTCGACCTGCGCGGCCCCACGGCCTGTGAGCTGCTCACCCCGCCCGAGGTGGCGGCACTGCGGGACCGCCTCGGGCCGGATCCGTTACGCGGCGACGCCGACCCGGAGCGGGCGTACGCCCGGATCTCGCGCAGCGCCACACCCCTCGCCGCGCTGCTGCTGGACCAGTCGGTGGTGGCCGGCACCGGTTTGATCTTCGTGACCGAGGCGCTGTTCCGGGCCGGGCTGCCGCCCACGATGCCCGGCCGGCAGTTGACCGCAGCCGGTTGGGACGCGCTCTGGGCGGACCTGGTCGGGTTGATGCGGCTCGCCGTGGAACACGGCCGGATCGACACGGTTCGCGACGCGCACCTGCCGGAGGCGATGGGCCGCCCGGCCCGGATGGACCGGCACGGTGGCGAGGTGTACGTCTACCGCCGCCCCGGGGCGGCCTGCCACGTCTGCGGCACCGAGATCAGCCGTGGTGAGCTTGCCGGGCGCAACCTCTACTGGTGTCGTACCTGTCAGGTGGGTTGAGCCGCTCGCCCCCGGCGCTGGGCGGCTTCAGTCGGCGTCGAGCAGCCAGCGGACCACCTCGATCTTCTGCGGAAAGACGACGTCGTCGGCGACGCTCCAGGCCAGCGTCTGCCCGATCGTCCAACCCCGGACCCGCTCCCGGTCCAGCCCCAGTTCGGCGCTGAGCCGGTCCAGCCGGTGCCGGACGGCGGCCGGCGAGTGCCCCAACTCCGGGCCGCGCACCATCGGCACGACCGAGAACTCCCGTTCCCCGGTCAGCGGTTTCGGGTCGATCGCCAGCCACGGCCCCCGGTCGCCGGGGAGCGTGTCGGCGGCGAGTACGTTGCCGGCGTGCAGGTCCTGGTTGACCAGCACCTGCTCACCCTGGCTCGACGCCAGGCCGCCGAGCAGGTCGAGCGCCGCGTCGAGCAGCCGCCGCTGGTACGGCCGGCCGGCCCGTTCCCAGGCCCGGGGCATCCGGTCGATCCAGCCGGTGGCCTCCTGCGCCAGCGGGGTGAACGGCGCGCCGGCCGGTCGCCAGAGCCGGGGGAGCAGCCCGATCACCGCGTCGAGCGCCCGGTCCGGCGGAAGGTCGTGCAGGGGAGTGCCGGGCTGGCAGCGTTCCAGCAGCAGGGCGCGCCGCCCGGCGTCGTGGGCGAGCAGGCGGATCGCCGCGTCGCCGTCCCAGTGGGCCAACGCGTCGGCCTCGTGCCGGCTCTCCTCGTCGGGGTACTGGAGCTTCAGCACCGCCGCCGTGCCGTCGGGCAGCTGCGCGGGGAGCGCCAGTGAGGCGTACGCGTACCGGAAGGGTGGGTCGAGTTGCAGCGACCACCGCTGCGCGCACTCCGTCAGCCAGGTCGGGAGGGTGGCCAGCCAGGCGCGACCGGCGGGTGATCCGCGTACCCAGTCAAGTCCCTCGGGCAGATCCATCTGGTCCTCCTGGGCTGTCACGGCGTTCCTGTGGCGGTCCACAGTGGCTAGCGTGGACGGGTGCAGATTGGCGAGGAGGATCGATGACCCCCGACGACGAGAAGTTTCTCCGCCAGGCCGTGGAGATCGCCAGGCGGGCTGGGGCGTCCGGCGAACGGCCGTTCGGCTCGCTGCTTGTCGACGCGGCCGGCGTGGTCCTGGTCGAGGACCACAACACAGTGGTCTCGGACGCGGACATCAGCGCGCATCCGGAGTTGAAGCTGGCCGTCTGGGCGGCCCGGGAGCTTCCGCCCGAGGTGGCTGCCGGCACCACCATGTTCACCAGTTGCCAGCCCTGCGGGATGTGTGCGACGGCGATCGAGCGGTCTGGCCTCGGCCGGGTGGTGTACGCGCTGTCCAGCGAGCAGTTCGAGGAGGTCAAGCCGGCCACCCCGGCGCTACCCCCGGTCCGCTACGAGGGGCCGGCGCTGTTCGAGGAGGCACGTCGGCCGATCGACGACTACTACTGACCGAAGCTGTCCCGCGGTGGTGTGACGCAGCCGGAATTGACAGTCGGCCGGCTGCCGGAGCAGGGTTGACCGGTGACAACGATGTCAACGGACAAAAGGGAAGGGATCGTGTGCATGGTCCTCTCCCGGCCGCACCCGGTTCGCGGTGTCCCCTTGACGGTTTCCCGGCGCGGACCCGGTCTGTCCGCCGATCCTGGCCGTATGTCCCTTTCCTACCCAACGGTGACCAGCTGAGATGACCGACGTGCCCCGATCCGACGCCGCAACGACCCCCGCTCCGGCGGGGTCGACAGACCTGCCCGATCTGGACGACTTCCTCGCCGATCAGACCCGGACCTTGCTCGACACCGCCCGCCGCTCGGTGCGGCCCGAGGGCGGCTTCTGGTGGTTGACCGACGACCGCACCCCGGATCGGGGCGAACCGATCCACACCTGGATCACCTGCCGGATGATCCACGTGGCCGCCCTCGCCCATCGCAACGGCGACCCGGACGCCGCCGCCCTGGTCGACCACGGGGTCGCCGCGCTCAGCACGCTGCTGCGCGACGACCGGTACGGCGGCTGGTTCAGCGCGGTGGACCAGCAGGGAGCACCCGTCAACGACCGCAAGGCCGGCTACGACCACGCGTTCGTGCTGCTCGCCGCCTCCAGCGCGGCGCGCGCCGGACGGCCCGGCGCGGACCGCTTGCTCGCGGACGTGCTGGCCGTGGTGCGGGACCGGTTCTGGGACGAGGACGCCGGGGCGGTCCGCGAGTCGTGGAACCGCGACTGGACGGTCACCGAGGACTACCGGGGCGCCAACAGCAGCATGCACATGGTCGAGGCGTTCCTCGGCGCTACCGCCGCTACCGGCGACGCGAGCTGGGCCGACCGGGCACTACGGATCGCCACCCACCTCGTGCACGGTGAGGCGGCCCGGCACGACTGGCGGCTGCCCGAACACTTCACCACCGACTGGTCGCCGCTGCCCGACTACAACCGGGACCAGCCCGCCGACCCGTTCCGGCCGTACGGCTCCACCATCGGACACTGGCTGGAGTGGGCCCGGCTGCTGCTGGAGTTGGAGGCGGTGCTGCCGCAGCCACCCCGCTGGCTGCTCGCCGACGCCCGCGCCCTGTTCGCCGCCGCCGTGCGGCGCGGCTGGGCCGTCGACGGCGCGGACGGCTTCGTCTACACGATCGACTGGGACGACCGGCCGGTGGTGCGCTCCCGGATGCACTGGGTGCTCGCCGAGGCCGTCGGCGCGGCGATCACCCTGCACCGGCGCACCGGGGACGCGGTCTACCTCGACTGGTACCGGGTTTTCTGGGCGTACGCCCGCCGCTGCCTCATCGACCAGACCGGATGGCGGCACGAGTTGGACGCGCAGAACCGGCCCGCCGGCACGGTCTGGCACGGCCGACCGGACGTCTACCACGCCTACCAGGCGGTACTGCTGTCCCGCGCGGCCGACGGGCTCGGCGGCCCCGGCCCGCTCGCACCAGGGGAGGTGACCGCGTGATCGTCGTCGCGGGTGAGGCACTGATCGACCTGGTCGTCACCGCCGAGGGTCAGCGGGCGGTGCCGGGTGGCTCCCCGGCGAACGTCGCTGTCACACTGGCCCGGCTCGACCAGCCGGTACGACTGCTGGCCCGGCTCGCCGACGACGAGTACGGTCGGCAGCTCGTCGAGCACCTGAGCGCCAACCGGGTGGACCTGGGGTGGGCGGTGCACGCCGAGGAGCCCACGTCGGTGGCGGTGGCCACGCTGAACGCCGCCGGGCAGGCCAGCTACGAGTTCCGGCTGGCCGGTGCGGCGGACTGGCAGTGGACGCCGCAGGAGCTGCCCGAACTGGCCGGAACCCCGGCGGTCGCGTTGCACACCGGATCCCTCGCGCTCGCGCTGGCCCCCGGCGCGGAGGTGCTGGAGGGCCTGCTCGCCCGGGAACGCCAGCGGGACGGGCTCACCGTCTCCATCGACCTCAACCTGCGGCCGAGCATCGTCACGGACCGGGCGGCGGAGCAGGAGCGGGTACGCCGGCAGATCCGCCTCGCGCACCTGGTCAAGGCCAGCGACGAGGATCTGGCCTGGCTCTACCCGGACCGTTCGCTGGCCGACGTGATGACCGAGTGGCGGGCGGCCGGGGTGTCCTGCGCCGTGGTGACCCGGGGCGGCGATGGTGCCTGGCTGCTCGCGCCCGACGGCTCGCTGCACGAGGAGCCGGCGGTGCGGACCACTGTGGTCGACACCGTCGGTGCCGGCGACTCGTTCACCGGTGGCCTGCTGGCGGCGCTGGCCGACCTCGACGCGCTCGGTGACCGGCCGGCCGACCGGCTCGCCGCGGTGACCGGGCCGCAGTGGGGTGTGGTCCTTCGGCAGGCAGCCACGGTGGCCGCGTTGACCTGCGCCCGCCGGGGCGCCAACCCGCCCACCCGCGCCGAAGTCGAAGCCCTCCTCCCGAC
>NZ_JARVKT010000027.1:0-89997 GCF_029809455.1 Micromonospora sp. DH14
GATCATGAAGTTATTGCCAGCGCCGTCGGCGTGTCGTGGCAATAACTTCATGATCAACCAGGTCGTGGGTGGGGGTGGGGGTTACTTCACTGAGGGGGTTACGAAGGGGGGTTTCGTCAGGGTCAGGGGGGCTCGGCGGCCTCGGATGTCGATCTCGACTTCGGCGCCGTCGGCGAGGTTGGCGTCGGTGTCCAGCAGGGCCAGGGCGATGCCCTGCTTCCTCGTCGGGCTGAAGGTGCCGCTGGTCACGGTGCCGACCTGGACGTCGCCCACGTGCAGGGTCATGCCGGGGCGCGGGATGGCCCGGTCCACGGCCACCAGGCCGCGCAGCGTCCGCCGGGGGCCGGCGGCCTTCTCGGCGAGCAGCGCGTCGCGGCCCCAGAAGGCCGGCTTGTCCCAACCGACCGCCCAGCCGGAGCGGGCCTGCACCGGGCTGATGTCCAGGGAGAGGTCCTGCCCGTGCAGCGGGTAACCCATCTCGGTGCGCAGCGTGTCCCGGGCGGCCAGCCCGCAGGCGCGCAGCCCGAACGTCGCGCCGACGGCGAAGAGCGCGTCCCAGACCGCGACCGCGTGCTCCGCCGGCACCACCAGCTCGTAGCCCAACTCGCCCGTGTAGCCGGTACGGCAGACGGTCAGCTCCACCCCGGCCAGGCTCGCGGCGGAGAAGCTCATGTACCCGTGCTCGGTGGGCAGGTCCAGGGCGGCCAGCAACTCGGCCGAGCGGGGGCCCTGCACGGCCAGCACCGCGTACGCCTCGTGCTCGTCGGTGACTGTCACCTGCGCGGGCGCGGCGGCGCGCAACCGGCGTACCACCTCGGCGGTGTTCGCCGCGTTCGGGATGAGGAAGACGTGGTCGTCGGCGTAGAGGTAGGCGATGATGTCGTCCACCACGCCGCCGGTGGCGTCGTCGCAGCAGAGCGTGTACTGCGCCCGGCCCGGGCCGATCCGGCCCAGGTCGTTGCTGAGGCAGGAGTTGACGAAGTCGGCCGCGCCGGGGCCGCTCACCCGGGCCTTGCCCAGGTGCGACACGTCGAAGACCCCGACCGCCGTACGCACCGCGGTGTGCTCCTTGAGCACTCCCCCGCCGGCGTACTCCAGCGGCATCTCCCAGCCCCCGAAGGGGGCGAACTTGGCTCCGGCGGCGGTGTGCCGCTCGTGCAGCGGGGAACGGCGCAGCCGGGTCGCGGCGGCGTCGGAGGTCACGTCGGTCATGGGTGGCAACTTACCGGGGGCAACGCCGCTGGTTAGCATCGGCGGGAGCCCGCTGGCGCCGTCGGCGGGACAGCAATGACGTCCGGCAGGTAGGTTCCGCCGGAGACCTTCACCGCTGGTACGCGACGCCGCGACCGGCCCGGCCCGCCCGGAGTAGCTTCAGTGACTTCACCCCGCACCACCAACCTGAGCCTGGTCGACACCGACCCGGCCGAGCTCGCCGTCGACGCGATCGTGATCGGCGTGCACAGCCAGACCGGAGAGCAGGGCGCCACCAGCGGCCTCGCCGGCACCCTGCTGCTCGCCAGCGGCGCGGAGAGCATCGCGGCCGCGTTCGACGGCAAGCTGACCGAGACGCTCGCGCTGCTCGGCGCGACCGGCGGGCCGGGTGAGGTCATCAAGCTGGCCACCCTGGGCACCGTGACCGCCCCGCTGGTCACCGCGGTCGGGCTCGGCCCGGAGCCGTCGGGCGCCGCACCGGCCCCGGAGACGCTGCGCCGGGCCGCCGGTGCCGCGATCCGGGCCCTGGCCGGCGCGAGCACTGTCGCGCTGGCGCTGCCACTGCCGGATGACGCGGACGCGTCGGCCGAGCTGCGGGCGATCGCCGAGGGGGCGCTGCTGGGTGGGTACCGGTTCGCCGGCTACAAGACCCGGCCCCAGCCGACCCGGCGGGAGCCGGTGGCCGAGGTGCTCATCGCGGTGCCGGACGCCGGCGACGCGAACGCCCAGGCCGAGGTCGCCCGGGCGCAGGCGGTGGCGGGCGCGGTCCGGCTCAGCCGGGACTGGGTGAACACCGCGCCGAACCAGCTGCGTCCGCCGTCGTTCGCCGACGCGGTGGCCAGCGCGGCGCGCGAGGCGGGTCTCGACGTCGAGGTGCTGGACGAGGCGGCGCTGGCCGCTGGCGGGTACGGCGGCATCGTGGCGGTCGGGCAGGGTTCGGAGGCCCCGCCGCGGCTGGTGAAGCTGACCTACACCCCGCAGGGCGGCGGCAACGGCAAGCGGGTCGCGCTGGTCGGCAAGGGCATCACCTTCGACACCGGCGGCATCTCGATCAAGCCGGCGCAGGGCATGTGGGAGATGAAGTCCGACATGGCGGGTGCCGCCGCGGTGGGCGCGACCATGCTGGCGATCGCCGCGCTGAAGCCGTCGGTGGCGGTCAGCGCGTACCTGCCGATGGCGGAGAACATGCCCTCGGGCACCAGCTACCGCCCGGGTGACGTGATCACCATGTTCAACGGCAAGCGGGTCGAGGTGCTCAACACCGACGCCGAGGGCCGGATGATCCTGGGCGACGCCATCGCCCGCGCCTGCGCCGACGGCACCGACTACCTCTTCGAGACGTCCACCCTGACCGGCGGCCAGGTCATCGCGCTGGGCAAGCGGGTGGCCGGCGTGATGGGCACCCCGGAGCTGTGCGACCGGGTGAAGGTGGCCGGCGACGCCGTCGGCGAGCCGGCCTGGCCGATGCCGCTGCCCGACGACGTCCGTAAGGGCATGGAGTCGGATGTGGCGGACATCTCGCAGGTCAACGCCGGCATGGACCGGGCCGGTCACATGCTGCAGGGCGGCGTGTTCCTGCGTGAGTTCGTGGCCGACGACGTGGCCTGGGCGCACATCGACATCGCCGGGCCGGGCTACCACTCGGGCGAGCCGACCGGCTACTGGACGAAGGGCGGCACCGGCGTTCCGGTCCGCACCCTGGTGCAGCTCGTCGAGGACGTCGCCGCCAACGGCTGACGCGACGGACATCGAGGGGGCCTCCGGTCGACGCCGGGGGCCCCTTGTCAGTACCGCTCGGGCCGGCGTTTGCGGCGCTCGTTGAAGTCGCGCATCCGCTGCGGGTAGCCCATCAGCCGGACGTCGTACACCGGGATGCCCATCCGGTACGCGAAGCGTCGCGCCCCGTCCGGCCCGTCGATCCGGCGGCGGGTCCACTCCCCGTCGTCGGCGATCAGGATGACGGTGGTCTCCGTCACCGTCGTCCGCGGCTCGATGAACGCCTCGACGCCGCGGCGACTCCGGATGAAGTTCTCCAGATGGTCCAGATCGCCACGATCGGCGGCACGGTCACGGCTCGGCACAGCCGCCTGTTTGCGGCGCCGGAACAACCCCACCGGATCTCTCCCCCACCGTGCGTCATCGACAACGGTGCCAAGGGTACGTGTCGATGACGTGTCGTTGGGCACCTCAGTACGCACCCTGTGCTCAGTGGTGACAAGATGACCGAGGTGGGGTGTGTCCGTGTTACACCCCTGTGACCCCCGATGCAGCGACGCGACCTGGGAGTTGGACGTGAGCGAGCCGAACGAAGCGACCTTCGACATCGTCATTCTCGGAGGTGGCAGCGGCGGCTACGCGACCGCGCTGCGCGCCGTCCAGCTGGGCCTGAAGGTCGCGCTGGTCGAGAAGGGCAAGCTCGGCGGGACCTGCCTGCACAACGGCTGCATTCCCACGAAGGCTCTGCTGCACGCGGCCGAGATCGCCGACCAGGCCCGTGAGTCGGAGCAGTTCGGCGTGAAGGCCGAGCTGATCGGCATCGACATGGCCGGGGTCAACTCGTACAAGGACGGCGTGATCGCCCGCCTGTACAAGGGTCTCCAGGGCATGCTGAAGGGCAACAAGTCGATCACCATCGTCGAGGGCCACGGCAAGCTGGTCGGCAAGAACGTGGTCGAGGTGGACGGCAAGCGTTACACCGGCCGCAACATCGTCCTGGCCTCCGGCTCGTACGCCAAGAGCCTGCCCGGCCTGGAGGTCGACGGCGAGCGGATCATCACCAGCGACCACGCGCTCACGATGGACCGGGTGCCGTCGTCGGTGATCGTGCTCGGTGGCGGCGTGATCGGCGTCGAGTTCGCCAGCGTGTGGAAGTCCTTCGGTGTGGACGTGACGATCGTCGAGGCGCTGCCCCGGCTGGTCGCCGCCGAGGACGAGGAGTCGTCGAAGGCGCTGGAGCGGGCGTTCCGCAAGCGTAAGATCAACTTCAAGGTCGGCAAGCCGTTCGAGAAGGTCGAGAAGACCGACAACGGCGTCAAGCTGACCATCCAGGGCGGCGAGACCGTCGAGGCCGAGCTGCTGCTGGTCGCCGTCGGTCGCGGCCCGAACACCGCCAACCTCGGGTACGAGGAGCAGGGCGTCAAGATGGACCGCGGCTACGTGCTGACCGACGAGCGGCTGCGTACCAACGTGCCGAACGTCTACGCGGTCGGCGACATCGTGCCCGGCCTCCAGCTCGCCCACCGCGGCTTCCAGCAGGGCATCTTCGTGGCCGAGGAGATCGCCGGCCAGACCCCGGCAGTGATCGACGAGGTCGGCATCCCGCGCGTCACCTACTGTGACCCGGAGCTGGCGTCGGTGGGTCTCACCGAGGCCAAGGCCAAGGAGCAGTACGGCGCCGACAAGGTCAAGACGTACAACTACAACCTGGGCGGCAACGGCAAGAGCCAGATCCTCAAGACCACCGGCTTCGTGAAGCTAGTCCGGGTCGAGGACGGTCCGGTGGTCGGCGTCCACATGATCGGTGCCCGGGTCGGTGAGCTGATCGGTGAGGCGCAGCTCATCTACAACTGGGAGGCGTACCCCGCCGAGGTCGCCCAGCTCGTGCACGCCCACCCGACCCAGAACGAGGCGTTGGGCGAGGCGCACCTGGCCCTCGCCGGCAAGCCGCTGCACTCGCACGCCTGATCATCCAAACCGCGGCGTCCGGCGACGGGCGAAGATCCCACCAGGGGAATGAAGGAGTCTCAGAAAATGCCGGTATCGGTCACCATGCCCCGGCTCGGCGAGAGCGTCACCGAGGGCACCGTCACTCGCTGGCTCAAGCAGGAGGGCGACACGGTCGAGGTTGACGAGCCCCTGCTCGAGGTCTCGACCGACAAGGTCGACACCGAGATCCCGTCGCCCGCTGCGGGCGTGCTGAGCCGGATCGTGGTCGGCGAGGACGAGACCGCCGAGGTCGGCAGCGAGCTGGCCGTCATCGCCGGTGAGGGCGAGTCGACCGGTGGTGGCGAGGCCGCCGGGCAGGAGCAGGCTCCGGCCGAGGCGGTCGAGCCGGCCGCCGAGCCGACGGCCGCCGCCGAGGGCACCGCCGACGAGGTCGCCCAGGACGAGGCCCCGACCGAGGAGCCGGCTCCGGCCGCCGCCTCGTCGGGCGAGGGCACCCCGGTGAAGATGCCGGCCCTGGGTGAGAGCGTCACCGAGGGTACTGTCACCCGCTGGCTCAAGCAGGTCGGCGAGACCATCGAGGTCGACGAGCCGCTGCTGGAGGTCTCCACCGACAAGGTGGACACCGAGATCCCGTCGCCGGTCGCCGGCACGGTGCTGGAGATCAAGGTCGCCGAGGACGAGACCGCGGCGGTCGGCGCCGACCTGGCAATCATCGGTGCCGCCGGCGGAGCCCCCGCCCAGGCCAAGCCGGAGCCGAAGCCCGAGCCGAAGGCGGAGGCCAAGCCGGCGCCGAAGGCCGAGCCGAAGCCGGAGCCGAAGGTCGAGGAGCCGACCCCCGGCATGTCGTACAACGAGCCCGCCGCGGAGACCGAGAGCTCGGCGCAGCCGGCCAAGACCGAGCAGGCCGCGCAGCCGGCCGCCGCCACCTCGACGCCGCCGCGCCCGTCCGCACCGGCGCCGGGTGCCGGCGAGGAGGCCGCCGGATACGTGACTCCGCTGGTGCGCAAGCTGGCCAGTGAGCACGGCGTCGACCTGGCCGCGCTCAACGGCACCGGCGTGGGTGGCCGGATCCGCAAGCAGGACGTCCTCGACGCGGCCGAGAAGGCCAAGGCCGCCAAGGCCGCGCCGGCTCCGGCGGCACAGCCGGCCGCCGCGCCGAAGCCGGCCGTCAAGCCGCAGCCCAGCGCCAAGCGGGGCACCACGGAGAAGCTGCCGCGGATCCGGGCGACGATCGCCAAGCGCATGCAGCAGTCGCTGCACGAGACGGCGCAGCTGACCACTGTCGTCGAGGTCGACGTCACCAAGGTCGCCAAGCTGCGGGCCCAGGCCAAGGACTCGTTCCTGGCCAAGCACGGCGTGAAGCTGTCCTTCCTGCCGTTCTTCGCCCTCGCCGCCATCGAGGCGCTCCAGACCCACCCGATCATCCAGGCCAGCATGGACCTGGAGGGTGGCACGATCACCTACCCGGCCGCCGAGCACCTCGGCATCGCCGTGGACACCGAGCGCGGGCTGCTCGTGCCGGTCATCCACAACGCCGGTGACCTCAACATGGGCGGCATCGCCAAGCGGATCGCCGACCTGGCCGAGCGCACCCGGAACAACAAGATCACCCCGGACGAGATGGCCGGTGCGACCTTCACGCTGACCAACACGGGCAGCCGGGGCGCGCTCTTCGACACGCCGATCGTGCCGTCGCCGCAGTCGGCGATGCTCGGCACGGGCGCCGTGGTGAAGCGTCCGGTCGTGGTCAACGACCCGGACCTGGGCGAGGTCATCGCGGTCCGGTCGATGGTCTACCTGGCCATGTCCTACGACCACCGCCTGATCGACGGCGCCGACGCGGCCCGCTTCCTGACCGCTGTCAAGGAGCGGCTGGAGGGCGGCAACTTCGAGTCGGAGCTGGGCCTGGCCTGATCCGCCTGAACGCCGAAAAAGGGCGCCCCGGTCGTCGACCGGGGCGCCCTTTGCGTTGTGCTGCTCAGCCCTTGAGCAGTGCGGTCGAGACCTGCCAGAGTCGCTCGGCGGCCTCCGGGTCCAGCGCGTAGTCGGCGACGCCCGTCCGCCCACCGGGCTGGGCGGGGGCAGCCTGCTGACAGTCCTCGAAGTAGCGCCCACCCACCTCGTCGAGCAGCGGTGACGCGGCGACCAGCACGGAGGTGGCGGCGCCCTGCTCGACGGTCTTCCAGGCCGCCGCGTTGCCCGCCCGCATCCGGTCCAACTCCTCCTTGCTCACGTAGCGCTGGAGGTTGGTCTGGATCGCGCCGGGCATCAGCGAGTTGGTGTAGATGCCGTCGTCGGACCAGCGCCGGGTCGCCTCCACGGCGAAAAGCACGTTGGCCGTCTTGGACTGCCCGTACGCCTGCCACGGCTCGTACTCCCGGTTGTCGTACTGGATGTCGTCGAAGACCACCGGTGAGCGCAGGTGGGCGGCGGAGCTGACCGAGACGATCCTGGCCCCGTCCCCGGCCGCGAGGGCCGGGCGGAGTCCGTTGGCGAGCGCGAAGTGCCCCAGGTGGTTGGTGGCGAACTGCATCTCCCAGCCCTGCGGCGTGCGGGACAGGGGTGCGGCCATGATGCCGGCGTTGTTGACCAGGATGTGCAGCGGGCCGTCCCAGTTGGCCACGAAGTCGGCGACCGAACCCTGATCGGCGAGGTCGAGCGGGGCGACCAGGACCCGGTCGTTGCCGGTGGTGCCGGTGATGTCGTCGGCGGCCTTCTGCCCGGCGTCGGCGTTGCGGACCGCGAGGGTGACCGCCGCGCCGGCGCTGGCCAGGGCGCGGGCGGTCTCCACGCCGATCCCGGAGGACCCGCCGGTGACGACCGCCCGCCGCCCGACGAGGTCCACGCCCTTGATCACGTCCATCGCCGTGGAGTGATGAGCGAACGGAGTGCTGATCGGATTGTTCGTCGTCATTGTCCATCCTTGTCCGGGTGGGGCGGACCGGCCGGCCCGCTGCGGGAGGCCGCGGTCCCGGTGTTTCCCCGACCCGGGCCGGAGGTAACGCTGGATCCGTCGCCATCGCCGTTCGACCCTCCGACCAGCCCGAACGCTGCCAGAGTTGGGACGTGGGCGGCTACCGGCGGGGTGGACAGCTGGGACCGGCCGTGCCGATCGCCCCCGGGGCCCGGGTGGACAAGTTCGAGGTCTTCTTCGACCTGGTCTTCGTCTTCTCGTTCTTCATCATCACCCGGGCCACCGCGGCGAACATCTCCGGACGGCAACTGCTGCACGCCGGCCTGGTGCTCGCCGTGCTCTGGTGGATCTGGGTGGTGCACAGCCTGGTCGCCACCCGGGTCCGGCTCGGCGAGGGCTACGTCCCGGTGCTCATGGTGATCGCGATGGTCGCGCTGTTCGCGTTCGCGTTGGGGCTGCCGCAGGCGTTCAGCGACCCGAAGGGGAGCGCCGCCGGCCCGATGCTGGTGGCGATCAGCTACGTCGTGGTCCGGGCCGTACACATGATCCTTTATCAGCATGTGGTGCGGGACAGCCCACAGGAGCGGCGGCAACTGCGGCGGTTCGCACCGGAGCTGACGGTGAGCATCGTGCTGTTGCTGGCCGCCGCCCTCATCCCACCGCAGATCACCGACCCCGACCAGGCCGCCATGGTCCGCGACGGGCTGTGGGTCACCGTGGTGGTGGTGCAGTACGCGACCGGCTTCATCGTCGGGACCTGGGGCTGGGGGGTGACCAGCGCCGAGCACTGGACGGAACGCTACGACCTCATCCTGATCATCGCGCTGGGCGAGTCGATCATCTCCACGGGGGTGGGCGGCAACCTGCTCGGCAAGCCGGTCACCTGGCCGGCGGTGGCCGCCGCCGCGCTCGGCATCGTGGTCACCGCCGCCCTCTGGTGGGCGCACTTCGACTTCATCGGGCCGGCCGCCCGGATCGCCCTGCACGCGGCGGAGGGTGCCCCCCGGGTGGCGATGGCCCGCGACGCGTACGCGTACCTCTACCTGCCGATGATCGCCGGGGTGATCCTCTTCTCGATCGGCAACGAGGAGATCCTCCACAAGATCACCGACCCGGCCGGCGGGATCGCGGAGAAGGTCGAAGGGCCGGCGGTGCCGATGCTGTTCGGTGGGCTGATCTGCTACTTCGCCGTCAACCTGCTCTTTCAGTTGCGCACCCTGCACACCGTCACGTGGACCCGCATCGGCGTCATCCTCGTGCTCAGCGCGGCCCTCCCGGTAGGCCAGCACCTGCCGGCGCTGGGCGCGCTCACCCTCGCGACAGTGATCTGCGTGGCGCTGGTGGCGGTGGAGGTGATGGTCATGTCGCAATCCCGGCACGCGTTGCGCGCCGCCGTCTTCCAGGAACGGACCAGTCACGAGGCCCACGAGGCCGGCTGGCGGGCGCGCTGGCACGACGTCCGGGAGACCGACGAGCCGACCACTCCGTGATCACTGCCGCTTGCCGGCGCGGGCCGCCGCCGGCCGGTCCGATCGGGATAGACTCCGGCGCAGCGTCGCGGTGCACCCGGCACGAAGGCCGCCGTGGGCATGGAGGCGCGGGGACAGCATGGGACTCACGTGCACCCAAACGGTTCACCGGCCGACCGGCTCGCCGCCGTCGGCAATCAGATGATCGAGATCCACCTCTGGCTCAGCGCGGAACTGGCCCGGTTACAGAACAGCCTCGACACCCCGTCGCGGGACCTGCGGGCGCACTGCCTGACCTTCTGCGCCGCACTGGGGCGACACCACACC
This sequence comes from Micromonospora sp. DH14, assembly GCF_029809455.1. NCBI lineage: Bacteria > Bacillati > Actinomycetota > Actinomycetes > Micromonosporales > Micromonosporaceae > Micromonospora > Micromonospora sp. DH14. The sequence continues at coordinate 9,589 of NZ_JARVKT010000027.1, forward strand.
GGCGAGGACGCGGGCGCGTTCCGGTTGCTGGCCGAGGAGGTCCCCGAGCTGCGTCCGGTGATCGCGAACCTGATCACCGACCATCAGGTGGTGGCGGGGATCCTGGAACGGGTCGAGGCGCTGCTGGGCGGCGACGCGGCGGTGCCGGTCGCCCAGGTGCGCGCCGAGTTGGGCGGGTTGGCCGCCCTGCTCGAATCGCACTTCCGCTACGAGGAGAAGCGGCTGGTCACCGCCCTGAACGCGCTCACCGGTCGAGCCGGGACAGCCGAGGAACTCCTCGGCCTGACCGCGCCGCCCGGCTGACCGGTCTCCCGTCTAGTCCCTTCCCGCCCTGGTGGGCGACCCCTTCAGGTCCGAGAGCCTGCGGGAGGGCTGCCGGATTCTGTACGCATCTTCGGCGAACCCGGCTGTCGTGGGTCAAGCCGATGCCGGAGCGGGCCGACCGATCAGCAGATGGAGCACGCAGGCGAGCACCGCGAGCGCGGCTGCGGCGAGGCACAGCAGCCGTGCGCCGGCGCCATGCGTGAGAAGCAGGCCGCCGAGCCCTGCTCCGAGTGCCTGCCCCAGGTAGAGCGCGGAGGAGTTGAAGGAGATGACGACGCTGGCCAGGTCCGGTGCCAGCCCGGTGAGGCGGTGGTTGTTGGGTGTGGCCACGGCCCAGGCAGCGGCCCCGTTCACAGCCATGACCACCGTGGCCATGGCTGTGGAGTAAGTGATGGTGAAGGCCGCTAGCGTGAGCGCGAGCATGGCGCTGGCAAGCCAGAGTGTCGGTTCGGCTCCCCAGCGGTCGGTCAGCCATCCGCTGCCGAACGAACCCACCACACCGCCGACACCCCAGACCAGTAGCGCCACCGCCAGGGCGGCACCGGTGGTATGTGTGGTCTGGCCGAGTACCTCGGCGATGTAGGTGTAGACCATGATGCTGGAGGCGCTGGTCAACATCATGAACGCGACGATGGTCAGCACACGGCCCCGGGCCATGACCCCGAACCGCGCGGCCAGTGGCACCGTGGGGGGCATGGGTAGCCGTGGCAGCGTGGCCATCAACCCGACAAGCGCGACCACGCCGGTGGCGGCGCTGAACACCAGGCTCGCCCGCCAAGACACCTGCTGGCCGATCGCGGTGCCGACGGGGACGCCGAGTACCGTTCCGACGGTCAACCCACCCAAGATCACCGCGAGGGCCTGGCCACGCCGGAGCGGTCCGGCGAGCGCTGCCGCGGCGGCCGATGCGTTGGGCGTGAACAGGGCTGCACCGAGTCCGGCCGCGATCCGCGCCGTGAGCAGCAGCGCCAGCGTCGGGGCGATCGCCGAGGCGAGATTGGCCAGGATGAACAAGGTCAGGGCGCAGGCCATTAACGGCTTGCGCGGCAGCCGCGCGGTGAAGGCGGCCAGCAGTGGAGCGGTCAGGCCGTAGACCAGCGCGAACGTGGTGATGACCTGGCCGGCCGCGCCAGCCGAAACGCTCAGGCCGTGCGAGATCTGCGGCAGGATGCCCGCCAGTACGAACGAGTCGGTGCCCATCGCGAACGACCCGACCGCAAGGACTGCGACCGGGCGGCCCCACCTGGGCTCCTTGGTGGTGCCCGAGGGGTGGGCAGCGGCGACCTGGCTGCCATGTGATGTGGTCATGTGCTCAGCATGTGTGCGCGCCTTAACCTGGTACAGGTGCGCAGTTATGCTGGTATGAGGGCCACCAGGACGAGCAGCGAAGGCGGGCGCTTGTATGGGAGCCGTGACGCAACGCGAACTTCTCGCCGGGTTTCTCCGGTCACGCCGGGAGGCGCTTGCTCCCGAGGAGGTCGGCATCGTGCGCGGGCCCCGTCGTCGCACCCCCGGGCTGCGGCGCGAGGAAGTGGCCCAGCTGTCGGGCGTCAGTGTCACCTGGTACACGTGGCTTGAGCAGGCCAGGGACATCAGCGTCAGCCGCCAGGTTCTGGAGAGCCTGGCGCGCACCCTGCACCTCACCGCCGCGGAACGGCGGCATCTGTTCACCCTCGCGGAGACCGCAGTGCCCGACGAGGCCCCACCGCGGAGGAGCGTCAATCCCACCCTCTGTCAACTGGTCACCGCCCTCCAACCCAACCCCGCCTACGTGATCGACTCGTGCTGGGACGTACTCGCCTACAACCGGGCCTATGAATGCCTCGTCGGGGGCCTGGACGGCCTTCCCGAGGAGGAACGCAACAGCCTCTGGCTGTTGTTCACCCGGACTGCGATGCGGACTCTGGTTGTCGACTGGCAGCGCGAGGCCAGGCAGATAGTCGGCCAGTTCCGTGCCTCCGCCGGCCGTTATCCCGACGACCCCCGGATCGACGCCCTCATCAGTGCGCTCAACGAGGCCAGCCCTGCGTTCGTCGCCATCTGGTCCGAACATCCCATTCAGGCATTCGCTTCAGCGACCAAGCGATTCCATCATCCACGAGCAGGTCGTATCGACCTGAACTACACGAAACTCGCTGTGGTCGAGAACCCCACTCAGCACCTGGTGGTCTTCCTGCCTGCCACACCCAGCGACGCTTCGGGCCTGGAGCGGCTCGCCGCAGGCGACGACGCAGCGGGCTGAGACCGGGAGCCAGTTCTATATGTCTAGGCGACGGAACGGGCGGCTGTCCCGGTCTGCTCCACCTCCGGCACCGGGCCGGGCAGCCGCTCGTAGTAGCGGATCTTCTCCCGGAGATGCTCGTACTGACGCTGGAGCAGGCCCATCTGCTCCTCGACCCGCACCGCGTGGGTTCGCAGCAGTGCACAGCGCTCGTCGACGGTGTGGTCACCCTCGCGGGCCAGTTGCGCGTAGCGGCGCATCTGCGCGATCGGCATCCCGGTGTCGCGCAGACACCGGAACAATTCGAGCCAGCCGAGGTCGTCGTCGGTGAAGACCCGCTGACCACCAGCCGTCCGCTCCACGTCGGCGAGCAGGCCGATCTTCTCGTAGTACCGCAGGGTGTCCAGGCTGAAGCCGCTGCGGCGGGCGGCCTCCGAAGGGGCGTAACCGCTCATTCGCGAGATGGTAGTGCTTGACCTGGAGCGCGCTCCAGGTTGGAGGCTGGTGACCATGACGACGACACGGACGCTGGGACGCAGCGACATCACGGTGAGCGCTATCGGAATGGGATGCTGGGCCATCGGCGGCCCGCTCTGGGGTGACGACGGGCAGCCGTTCGGCTGGGGTGAGGTGGACGACGCCGAGTCGATCCGCACCATCCACCGGGCGCTCGAACTCGGGGTGACCCTGTTCGACACCGCCAGCAACTACGGCGCCGGACACAGCGAACGGATCCTCGGAAAGGCCCTGGCCGGGCGACGGGACAGCGTGGTGATCGCCACCAAGTTCGGCAACGTCAGCGAGGAGAGCACCCGGCGGGCGGTCGGCACCGACGCCAGCCCGGCCTTCGCGGTGCGCAGCCTGGACGACTCGCTGCGCCGGCTCGGCACCGACTACGTGGACCTCTACCAACTGCACCTCAACGACCTGCCGGTGCCCGCCGCGCTCGATCTGATCGACACCCTGGAGGGCCTGGTCGACCAGGGCAAGATCCGGGCGTACGGCTGGAGCACCGACGACCCCGCCTCGGCGCAGGCGTTCGCGGCCGCCGGCCCGCACTGCGCCGCGATCCAGCACGACGAGTCGGTGCTGCGCGACAACGCGGCGGTGCTGGCGGTCTGCGACACGCACGACCTGGCCAGCCTCAACCGTGGGCCGTTGGCGATGGGGCTGCTCACCGGGTCGACCCGGGCGGTCGGGGCGGACGACGTGCGCGGGCGGGCACCGGAATGGCTGGAGTGGTTCACCGACGGCCGGCCGACGCCACGCTGGGCGGCCCGGGTCGACCAGGTCCGCGCGGCGCTCACCGCCGACGGGCGCACCCTCGCGCAGGGAGCGCTCGGCTGGCTGCTGGCGCGCAGCCCCCGTACCGTGCCGATCCCCGGCCTGCGCACCGTGGCCCAGGCCGACGAGAACCTGGCCACCCTGGAACTGGGCCCACTGAGCCCCGAGTCGTACGCCGAGGTGGAACGCCTGCTAACCGACCTACGCCCGGCCCTCACCCCCTGACCCCGCCCTAACCCCGCCCTGACCTCGTCGATCTTGCACTTGCTGTCCCGGCGAAACGGATGTGACGGGGCAGAACGGCGACCGAAAGTGCAAGGTCGGCGAGAGGGCTGCGGACTGAGTGCGTCCGGGCGTGGGGGTTTGGACGAAGATGGGGGTATGCGGATCCTTCTGGCCGGCGCGTCCGGCTTCCTCGGCACCCGGCTGGCCGACCGGCTCACCGCCGACGGGCACCAGATCACCCGGCTGGTCCGTCGGTCGCCGCACGACTCGCAGCAGCGGCAGTGGGACCCCGCCGCCGGGCAACTCGACCCGGCCGTCGTCGCCGAGGCGGACGCGGTCATCAACCTGGCCGGGGCGGGCGTCGGCGACAAGCGCTGGAACGACGACTACCGCCGGTTGATCCGCACCAGCCGGGTGGACAGCACCACCACGCTGGCGACCACCATCGCCGGGCTGCCCACCGCGGACCGACCCCGGGTGCTGCTCAACTCATCGGCCGTGGGCTGGTACGGCAACACCGGCGACCGGGCGGTCGAGGAGGACGCGCCGGCCGGCGAGGGCTTCCTGGCCGACGTCTGCCGGGTGTGGGAGGCCGCGACCCGGCCGGCCGAGGACGCCGGGGTACGCGTGGTGCGGCTGCGGACCGGCCTGCCACTGAACCGCGAGGGCGGGCTGCTCAAGCCGCAACTGCTGCCGTTCAAGCTGGGTATCGCCGGCCGGCTGGGCAGCGGCCGGCAGTGGCTGCCGTGGATCTCGATGGCCGACTGGCTGGACGCGACCCGCTTCCTGCTCGACCACGACGACATCGCCGGCCCGGTGAACGTGGTGGGGCCGAACCCGGTGACGAACGCCGAGTTCACCCGGGAACTGGGCCGGCAGCTGCACCGCCCGGCGATCATCCCGATCCCCGCGCTGGCGCTCAAGGTGGTCCTCGGCGGTTTCGCTCACGAGGCCCTCACCAGCACCCGCGTCCTCCCCGGAGTCCTGACCCGAGCCGCCTACCCCTACCAGCACCAGACCCTTCCCCAAGCCCTCAAAGCAGCCCTGACCCCCACCCCCTGACCCCCACCCGCCCCCGCCACCACTGGCGTTGATCAAGAAGTTTGCGTCAGACTCCGGCTCCCGGATGACGCAAACCTCTTGATCAACAGGGGCAGGGGTGGTTCGGCCCTCGGCAGAAATCTGCGGTCAGTGGGCCGGCGTGGGCCCAAGCTGGACCGATGGCGACTTTCTCCCTCCAGGCCACCCCGACCGACGCGGCGAGCTGGGCCGAGCTGGCCCGCCGGGCCGAGACCGCCGGCTTCGACGCCCTGCTCGCCGCCGACCACCCTGGCGACGTGACGTCACCGTTCGTGGCGCTGGCCGCCGCCGCCCCGGTCACCTCGACGATCGGGCTCGGCTCGTACGTGTCAAACCTCGGCGTACGGGAACCGATGCTGCTCGCGGCCGACGTGGCCACCCTCGATCTGATCTCCGGTGGACGGGCCCGGCTCGGTGTCGGCGCCGGTCACACCCCGGCGGAGTGGCGCGCGGTGGGCCGGGAACGCCCCGACGTGGCCGGTCGGGTCCGCCGTTGCGTGGCCGTCGCCGAGGCGGTCCGCGCCCTGCTCGACGGCGCCCCGGTCACGGTCGAGACGGCCGAGTTGACGATGCGCGAGGCGGTGCTGCGCGAACCCCGGCCGGTGCAGGAGCGGATCCCGCTCACGATGGGTACGGCGAACTCGACGCTGCTGCGGTGGGCCGGCGCGCACGCCGACGTGGTCGGGCTGACCGGGTTCGGACGTACCCTCGCCGACGGCCACCAGCATGAGGCTCGCTGGCGGACCGACCAGATCGAGGCGCAGCTGGCCTGTGTGGCCGCCGGCGCAACCGGCCGGGCCGATCCGCCGGCGCTGGAGGCGCTGGTGCAGACGGTGGTGGTCACCGACGACGCGGAGGCTGCCGCCGCGGAGCAGGCCCGACGCAACGGCATGACCGTCGCCGAACTGCTGGCCACTCCGTTCGTGCTGATCGGCACGGTGGACGAGATCGTCACGGCGGTCGCCGAGCACGAGAAGCGCTGGGGGGTGACCCGGTTCGTGGTCCGCCGCGACGCGCTGGATCCGCTCACGCCGGTCCTGGCCCGGCTGACCTGATCCCACGCTGACGCCACCGTTGATCAAGAGGTTTGCGTCAGATTCCGGCTTCCGGATGACGCAAACCTCTTGATCAAGAGGGGGGTGGGATCAGCAGCCGATCACCCAGTAGTTGGGGGCGGTCTGCTTCAGGGCGGTGGTGTAGAAGGTGTTGTAGAGGCCCATCCGCTCGTTGGAGCCGTTGGCGTAGGCGTACCCGCCGGACTGGTACGCCCGACCGGCCGTCACGTGCGCGTAGTTGCTGGCCGTCACGCAGGTCGCGGGCGTGGTCGGGGTCGGGGTCGGGGTCGGGGTGACCGTCGGCGTCGGGGTGGGGGTCGGGCCGGTGCCGCCACCGTTCAGACCGAAGAAGAGCGCGTCACGGTACGTCGAGCAGATGGTGTCCAGGAAGTACGCGGTGGCGGTGCCGCACTGTTCGGCTGCGGAGCCCGGGTCGACCGGGGTGCCGTGGCCCATCCCGGAGACCCGGTAGAGCCGCACGTCGTCGTTGCCGTACACCTCCAGGGTCGTGTTGCCGGGCAGCGACGACGTGCTGGTCGGGGTCTGCGAGACGCCCCGCACGTTGGTCCACTGGTCGCGGGACTCGGTGGCGTTGAGCGGGGCGACCGTGTAGTCCGAGGTGCCGTGCCAGATGGCCACCCGGGGGCGCGGGCCGGTGTAGCCGGAGTACGCGCCCCGCACCAGGTCACCCCAGGCTGCCGGGGTCTTGTCCGAACCCGGGCTCATGCAGCTGAACGCGTTGACCATGCTGGTGGCGCAGCGGTACGGGATCCCGGCGATGATCGATCCGGCGGCGAAGACGTCCGGGTAGGTGGCGAGCATGACGGCACTCATCGCCCCGCCCGCGGAGAGCCCGCTGACGTACACCCGGGAGCCGTTCACCCCGAAGTTCGCCTTGGCGTGGTCGACCATCTGCTTGATCGACAGCGCCTCGCCCTGGCCTCGGGTGGTGTCGCCCGCCTCGAAGAAGTTGAAACAGGAGTTGGCATTGTTGCCGGACGGCTGCTGGGCGACGATCAGGGCGAACTTCCACTGGTCGGCGTACTTCTGCCAGCCGGAGTTGGCGAAGTAGCCGGAGGCGTTCTGCGTACACCCGTGCAGCAGGACGACGGCCGGGGAGTTGGCCGGCAGGTTGTCCGGCCGGTAGGCGTACATGGCGAGGTTGCCGGGGTTGGAGCCGAAACCGGTGACCTGGGTGAGGGTGGCGGCCTGGGCGGGTGCGGCGATGGCGACCACGCCCGCGGCGGCGAGGGCGACCCCGGCGACCGCACCGAGCAGCCGGGTGAGGATGGACGAGGAGCGGCGCACGGCGGCCTCCTGAGGGGGCGGACTGTGAACTGGGTCACGGTCGAGTTGCCGAGACGTTACGACGGTGTGTCGCCGCTATGACATGGCGCACACTCACACATTCACGACGGACGCTGTGTACGCCGAACCATCGACGAGGCGGACCTAATCCGTCCCCAACGGTCCCGTCCTTGCAGGTCTGACCGGCCCGTCCAGGTCCGGTTGGTAACGTCCGCTGCGTGCCGTCCTCCCCGTCGCTGGCCACCGGGCCCGCACCCGCGTCACCGCCGCGCGCCGTCCGGAACCGCCGGGCCGACCTGATCGTCGTGCTGGTGGCGCTCGCGCTCGCCGTCTGGGTGACCAGTGGGCTGTGGCGGGACCCGAACGTGCGGACCATCACCGTCAACTCCAGCGACCAGGCGCTGTTCGAGTGGCTGCTGGCCTTCGGCGGGCACGCGGTCACCCACGGGGAGAACCCGCTCTTCACCTACCTGATCAACGTCCCGGACGGCGTGAACCTCGCGGTCAACACGACGGTCACCGTGTACGCGGTGGTCTTTGCCCCGCTCACGTACCTCATCGGGCCGCCGGCGACGTTCCTGGTGATCCTCACCCTGAACCTGCTCGCCACGGCGTTGGCCTGGTACTGGCTGTTGTCACGGCACCTGGTCCGCAGCCACCTGGCCGCCGGGGTGGGCGCGCTGTTCATCGCCTACTCCCCCGGCATGGTGTCGCACGCCAACGCGCACCTGAACTGGACCGCCGGTTGGCTGGTGCCGCTGTTGATCTGGCGGCTGTTCGCGCTGCGCCGCCCGGGGCACTGGCTCCGCGACGGGGTGATCCTCGGCGTGCTGGTCGCGGTGGCCTTCTCGATCGCCGCCGAGGGGCTCTTCTTCACCGCGCTGGCGCTGGGAGTGTTCGTCGCCATCTGGGCGCTGCACCCGGCCAACCGGGCCGAGGCGCGCGCGGCGCTGCCCAATTTCCTGCGCGGGCTCGGGGTGACCGCGGTGGTCGCCGGGGTGCTGTTGTCGTACCCGCTGTGGTTGCACTTCGCCGGGCCACAACGGTTCCACGGCACCGGCTTCGACCCGGTGATCCACTCCGAGGACATCGCGGCGTTCGCCGCCTTCCCGCGCCGCTCGCTGGCCGGCGAGGTCGGGTTGGGCACCTCGCTGGCACCCAACCCGACCGAGGAGAACTCGTTCTTCGGCATCCCGCTGCTGGTGCTCACAGTGGTCTGTTTCATCGCGCTCTGGCGTCGGGCCGACGCGCACCGCCGGGCCACCCTCTGGGCGCTGGGCGTCGTCGCGCTGATCTTCACGGTGCTCTCCTTCGGTCCGGTCGCCAAGGTCGACGGCCGACGCACCGACCTCCCCATGCCGTTCGACCTGCTCGGACAACTGCCGGTGGTGAACGCCGCGCTACCGGCCCGGCTGGCGCTGGTGGTCGCGCCGGTGGTCGGGCTGTTGCTGGCGTACACGATCGACCAGTTGCGCGCCGCTCCACTGCGGCACCGCTCCACGGAGCTGGCCTGGCTGGTCGGTTTCGTGGTGGCCCTGGCGCCGCTGCTGCCCACCCCGCTGCTGACCGACGAGCGGGAGCCGATACCGGAGTTCATCACCTCCGGCACCTGGCGGGAGTACGTCTCACCCGACGGGGTGCTGACCCCGCTGCCGCTGACTGTGGACATCTACCCGGACGGCCAGCGGTGGCAGGCGTACGCGTTGTCGCACCGGCAGGGCGAGTTCGCCATTCCGGGCGGCTTCTTCCTCGGCCCCGGCGGGCCGGACGGGCGGGGCCGGATCGGTCCGGTGCCGCGCACCCTGAGCGCGTTGATGGACCAGGCCGGCCGGACCGGGTTGGTCCCCATCGTCACCGACGGAACGATCCGGGAGGTCCAGTCGGACCTGCGGCACTGGCGCATCGAGACGGTGGTGCTCGCCGACCAGGTGCACGGCGCGAAGTTCGAGGTGGACGAGGAGGCGCTGCGGCGTACCGCCACCGCCCTGTTCGGCGAGCCGCAGCGGGTCGACGACGTCTGGCTCTGGCGGATCCCAGCGGCCGACCGGTAACGCCCGACCCGCGTGGTGATCTTCGCCGGTGAGGCGGCTCACCAGGGAAGATCGCCCATGGCGGGACTAGGCTTGATGCCGTGACAACGACGACCCCCGGCCTGACGGCCGTTCGTGCCGGCCTGCTCGACTACCAGGCCGCCTGGGACGAGCAGCGACGCCTGCACGAGTCGGTGGTGGCTGGCGAGCGCGGCGACACCGTGCTGCTGCTGGAGCACCCCAGCGTCTACACCGCCGGCAAGCGCACCGAACCGTGGGACCGGCCGATGGACGGCACTCCGGTCGTCGACGTGGACCGCGGCGGCAAGATCACCTGGCATGGGCCGGGGCAGCTCGTCGGTTACCCGATCCTGCGCCTGCCCGACCCGGTGGACGTGGTGGCCTACGTGCGCCGGACCGAAGAGCTGCTCATCGACGTGTGCGCCGAGTTCGGGCTGAGCGCCGGCCGGGTCGAGGGGCGCAGCGGGGTCTGGGTGCCCGAGGACGACCGGGGGCCGGCCCGCAAGGTGGCCGCCATCGGCATCCGGGTGGCCCGGGGCGTCACCCTGCACGGCTTCTCGATCAACTGTGACTGCGACCTGACGTACTTCGACCGGATCGTGCCGTGCGGCATCCGGGACGCCGGCGTCACCTCGCTCACCGCCGAGCTGGGCCGCCCGATCAGCGTCGCCGACGTGCTCCCGGTGGTCGAGCGTCGGCTCTCCACCCTCGTCACGGTCTGAGCAGGCCCGGCCGCGCGCCGGGGTGACCGAGGCCCGGCCTATCCTCGGGCCAATGCAGATCGACCTCGTCACCGTTGTCGTCACCGAGTACGACCCCGCCATCGCCTTCTTCACCGGGGCACTCGGCTTCGAGTTGGCCGAGGACTCCCCGTCGCTGACCAACGACGGGCGACCGAAGCGCTGGGTGGTGGTCCGCCCGCCGGGCGGCGGCACCGGGTTGCTGCTGGCCCGCGCCGACGGCGAGCGGCAGGAGGCCGCAGTGGGCGACCAGACCCACGGCCGGGTCGGGTTCTTCCTCCAGGTCGACGACTTCGACGCCACGTACCGCCGGATGGTCGGGATGCACGTCGAGTTCGTCAAGCCGCCGCGCACCGAGCCGTACGGCAAGGTCGCTGTCTTCCGCGACATCGCCGGCAACCTCTGGGACCTGCTCGGCCCCGCCTGAGCCCCGCCGCCGGCCCACCCGATCGGGTGGGCCGACAGGGCGGACCTTACGGAGTCAGGCGGTGCAGGTCGCGCGGGAACGCGGCGACCTCCCGGATGTTGGCCGCGCCGACCAGCCGGGCCACGAACCGTTCCAGGCCGATGGCGAAGCCGCCGTGCGGCGGCATGCCGTGCCGGAACGCGTCCAGGTAGCCGGCGTACGGCTCGACCGGCTCGCCCCGGGCCGCCAACGCCGCCAGGTAGTCGGCGTGCCGGTGCAGCCGCTGCCCGCCGGTGACCAGTTCCAGACCCCGAAAGAGCAGGTCAAAACCGTTCGAGTACGCGGGCCGCGCCGGGTCCGGGTGGGTGTAGAAGGGCCGCTTCGCCATCGGGTAGCCGGTGACGTAGAGGAAGTCCGACCCGTGTTCGCGCCGGGCCCACTCGCCCAGTGCCCGTTCGTGGGCGGGCGCGAGGTCCGGCTCGTCGGCGGGCGCGCCGGCGATCGTCAGCGCCTCGGTGAAGTGCACCGCCGGGATCTCCGCCGGCACCTGCGGCGCGGTGACGCCGAGCGTCGCCAGGGCCGCGCCGGCCCGCTCGCCCACCGCGCCCAGCATGCCGGCCAGCGTGTCGCGCAGCACCCGCATCACGTCGGAGTGGTCGGCGACGAAGCCCAGCTCCGCGTCGAGCGACGTGTACTGCGCGAGGTGCCGGACGGTGTCGTGCGGCTCGGCCCGGAAGACCGGCCCCACCTCGTAGACACGTTCGAAGACGCCGACCATCAGCTGCTTGTAGAACTGCGGCGACTGGGCCAGGTACGCGGGCCGGCCGAACCAGTCCAGCGCGAACACGTTCGCCCCGCTCTCGGTGCTGGAGCTGACCACCTTCGGCGTGTGGATCTCCACGAAGTCGCGGGCGTCGAGCGCGGTCCGGAACCCGGCGACCGCCGCCGCCGAGATCCGCAGCGCGGCCGAGCGGGTGGGGTGCCGCAGCGCGGTGGGCGCGTGGTCCAGCTGGGTGGGCAGGCTCGCGGTGAGCGCCGGCCGGTACAGGTCGAACGGTGGCGGCGCGGCGGGCGGCCCGAGTGGACGTACCGTCGGGTCGGTCAGCTCGACCCCGGCGGGCGCCGTGCGGTTCGCGGTGGCCGTGGCGGTGACCTCGACGACCGTCTCCTCGGTGAGTTTCTCCAGTTCGGCGCGGACGGCCGGGTCGGTGACGACCACCTGGGCCAGGCCGGCGGCGTCCCGCACGATCAGGAAGGCCACCGACTTGAGCAGTCGGCGGCGGTGCACCCAGCCGGCGATCCGCACTGTCGTGCCGATGCTGGCGGGCAGGTGATGGGACAGGGTTCGTTGCATGGCGTGCTGCTCCTCGGTCGATCGCCACGCCGTCGCCGCCCGGGGGGAAGCGAAGCGTCGCATCAGCCCCAGGCAGGTGTGGGCGAGCGGGAACCTCGCGGTGCCACCACACCTTCGCCCACCGGCACCAGACCGCCTCTCAGCACCGGCGGCTCTCTGCACTGGCGGGTCGGCGCGCTACTCGGCTCCGTCGTCGCTGTTGGCGGCGACCGTAGCACCCGAATCCCGCTCGTGTGACGCACATTTTCGACACCCCGGTGTCCGGCGTCACAACGTTCGGGGCGTGACGCCGGTCGCCCGACGCACATAGACACCTGCCGTCGGGCGTAGGCTCGTTTTCGTGACGATCGAGCACTCCGCGCCGACGACCGGCCAGGCAGCGCGCACCGCAACGGCGGCCCCCGAGGGGCGGCGTCTGCTGCGGATCGAGGCGCGCAACGCCGAGACGCCGATCGAGCGCAAACCGCCATGGATCAAGGTCAAGGCCAAGATGGGCCCGGAGTACACCCAGCTGCGCGGGCTCGTCTCGCGCGAAGGGCTGCACACCGTCTGCCAGGAGGCCGGCTGCCCCAACATCTACGAGTGCTGGGAAGACCGCGAAGCCACCTTCCTCATCGGTGGTGACCAGTGCACCCGGCGCTGCGACTTCTGCCAGATCGACACCGGCAAGCCGGCCGAATTCGACGCCGACGAGCCGCGCCGGGTCGCCGAGTCGGTGGTCTCGATGGGCCTGCGCTACGCGACCATCACCGGCGTCGCCCGCGACGACCTGCCCGACGGCGGCGCGTGGCTGTACGCCGAGACCGTCCGACAGATCCACGCCCTGCAGCCGGGTTGCGGCGTCGAGCTGCTGATCCCCGACTTCAACGCCGTCCCCGAGCAGTTGGCCGAGGTTTTCGGCTCCCGCCCGGAGGTGTTGGCGCACAACGTGGAGACCGTGCCGCGCATCTTCAAGCGCATCCGCCCGGCCTTCCGCTACGACCGTTCGCTGGACGTGATCCGGCAGGCCCGCGCCGACGGCCTGGTCACCAAGAGCAACCTCATCCTGGGCATGGGCGAGGAGCGGGCCGAGGTCTCGCAGGCGCTGCGTGACCTGCACGAGGCCGGCTGCGAGCTGATCACCATCACCCAGTACCTGCGTCCCTCCCCCCGCCACCACCCGGTGACCCGCTGGGTCAAGCCGGAGGAGTTCGTGGAGCTGCGTGAGGAGGCCGAGGAGATCGGCTTCGCCGGGGTGATGAGCGGGCCGCTGGTGCGTTCGTCGTACCGGGCCGGTCGGCTGTACCAGCAGGCCATCGACGCCCGCGCCGCCGCCTCGGTCGTCACCGTCAGCTGACCGCGCCGGCAACGCCGCGCGGCCGTTCGCCGTCCGGGTGTCATGATCCTGTGATGACCGTCGGCGTACGCGAGCAGCCGCGCGGCGCGGGCGCACCCCGCCCGCGACCCGGCGCACGTGCCAGCCTGGTGGGTTGGCTCACCGGGTTGGCCGTGCTCGCCGGGGTGGGCTACCGGCTCTGGCTGCTGTGGCAGGACGCGCCGCCGACGAACAGCGACGAGGCCACCATGGGGCTGGCCGCGCTGCACATCGCCCGGGGCGAGGGTTTCCCGATCTGGTTCTACGGCCAGCAGTACATGGGCACGCTGGAGGCGTACCTGGCCGCGCCGGTGTTCGCCGTGGCCGGTGGGCCGTCGCTGCTCGGGCTGCGGTTGCCCACGCTGGCCCTGTACGCGGTGTTCCTGCTGCTGGCCTGGCGGTTGACGCTGCGGCTCACCGGGGACCGGTGGTTCGGGCTGCTGATGGTCGTGCTGCTGGCCCTCGGCTCCGACCGGGTCGTCAAGAACCAGCTGATCGCCGGCGGCGGCTACCCCGAGATGAACGTGGCCGCGGCGGCGCTGGCCCTACTCGCCGTGGACCTGGCCACCGACCGCCCCGGGCCGTCGGCCGACACCGGGCGACCTGACCGCACGTCCGCCGGGCGACGGGGCTGGCGGCTGGCGCGCTGGGCCACCTGGGGGTTCCTGGCCGGGCTGATGCTCTGGGACGACCCGCTCGTGCTGCCGTACGTCGCGGCGACCGGGGTGGTCCTCGTCGCGTTCCGCCGCCGGGAACTGTGGGGTGCCGCCGGGGCGCTGCTCGGGGTGGCGGCCGTGCTGGGGGCGGGCCCGCTGCTGCTGCACAGCCTGCTGACCGGGCGCAACCCGCTGCACGCCGTGCTCGTGGCCAGCGGCGCGAACGCCAGCGCGGGCTGGGCGGACCGGCTGCACGGCGGTCTGGTGCTCGGCCCGCCGCTGGGCATGGGCTTCTGCGCTCCTGGTCAGTGCGCCACCTGGCAGCTGTGGTGGGCACTCGTCCTGCCGCTGCTGCTGGCCGTCGCCGCCGGCACCGCCTGGCGGGCCCTGCGTACCCCCGACAGTGGCCCCGCCGCTGTCGGCCCCGGCGCGGTGTCGCCCCGGGTGGCGGCGGCGGTCCGGCTGGCGCTCGTGCTGGCCGCGCTGGCCACCCTCGGCGCGTACACCGTGAGCAGTGCCGCCGGGCTCACGCCGGTGGAGAGTTCCCGTTACCTGTCCTGCCTGCTCATCTCCCTGCCGGCGCTGCTCTGGCCGGTGTGGACGGTGGCCCGGCGTGGGCTGCGACCGGCGGCGACCGGCCGGCACGGCGTCAGGTCGACGGTGGCCCGCTCGGTCGCGGTGCTGCTGCTCGCCAGCACGGTGGGCACCGCCGCCCACGCCACCTGGCGGGCGGCGGAGACCGTCGGGGCGACCCGGGCCGCCGAAGCCCGGCACGCCGAGTTGGTGAGCACCCTGCGTCAGCTCGGCGTACGGCACGTGCGCGCCGGTTACTGGACCTGCAACCGGCTCACCTTCGCCACCGCGGAGCGGGTGGTCTGCGCGGTCGTCGACGACAACCTCCGCCCCGGGTTCGACCGCTACCCCGCGTACCGGCGGGAGGTGGACAGCGCGACGGCGCCGGCCTGGGTCGCGCCGGCCGGATCGCCGCTGGCCGGGGTGCTCGACGAGCGGCAGCGGGTCGCACCGGGCAGCCTCGACCTGGTCACGATCGAGGGCTGGCGCGTCTACCTGCCGCGCTGATCCCGCAGCCGCCTGTCAGCGCGGCGCGGCGGCCTCGGTGAGCAGGCCCAGGCGGTGGGCCAGGGCGGCGGCCTCCACCCGGTTGGACACGCCCAGCTTCGCGATGATCCGGGAGACGTGCACGCTCGCCGTCTTCGGCGAGATGAACAACCGCTCGGCGATCCGGCTGTTGCTGTGCCCCTCGGCGACCAACCGCAGCACCTCCCGCTCCCGGGCGGTCAGCAGGTCCGCGCCGGCCCCGCCCCCGGCCGCACCGCGCAGGCCGACCCGCCGCGCCAGGGTGGTTGCCGCCTCGACCAGCGGCGCCGCGCCCAGCCGCCGGCCGATCTCGGTGGCCTCGGTGACCGCAGCCGCCGTCTCGTCGCGTTCCCCGGCGGCGGCGGTCACCTCGGCCAGCGCAAGCAGCGCCCGGCCCAGCGGGTACGGCTGCCCGTCGGCCCGCCACGCGTCGACCGCCGCGCGCCACGCCGGCAGCGCCTGGTCGCCGACCGCGAGCAGCGCGCCGACCTGGGCGGCGTGCGCCCGGGCCGCCGGGTGCCGCGCCGGCAGGTCGGCGGCGAGCGTCGCCACGGCGGCGGCCAGCTCCCGGTCACCCACCCGGGCCGCGGTACGCGCGGCGGCGCTGAGCACCGGCCAACCCTCCCGGGGCAGCTGCGGCAGGCTCTCGTCGGTCACCGCGACGCGGGCCGCCCGGACCGCCTCGACCTTGTCGTCAGCGGCCAGCGCCGCCTCGATCGCCAGCTCGTGCAGGGGCAGCCGGTGGTTCGGCCACAGGTACGGCCGGTTGAGGAAGGTGAGCGCCCGGTCGACCAGTTCGTCGGCGCCCGGATGGGCGCGGGCCAGCCGCAGCCCGGCGCCCAGCTGGAGCCAGTGCAGTCCGGTCACACCCGACAGGTCGATCCGGGCGGCCTCCGCGCAGACCGCCTCGGCCTCGTCCCACCGGCCCAGCGCGATGAGCGCCTCAGCCCGGTTGGAGAGCAGGTACGCCCCGGTGGAGCGGCTGATCCCCACCCGGCGCGCCTCGGTCGCCCCGGCCTCGGCGGCCTGCGCGGACTCGGCGTAGCGGCCCAACTCGCAGAGCATGTCCGACTCGAACACCATGGCGAGCACCAATGTCGACGCATCTCCCGACGCACGGGCGGCGGCGGCCACCTGGCCCAGCTCGGCCAGCCCTCCGGTGAGGTCCCGCTCGCCGTGGCAGAGCAGCGCGATCCGCGTGGAGAGCAGCGACACGTTCTCGCCGAACGCCTCGGCGTTTGTGGCGGCCTCGGCACCCACCCGGGCCGCCTTCTTCGGGTCGATCTTGACCAGGTGGGTGGCGATGTCGGCCAGCAGCCGGACCCGCTCCACGCCGGGCGGGCCACCGGCCGCCAACCGGTACGCCTCGTCCAGCTCCCGGCTGCCGTCGCTCTTGCCGAGCAGGGCCATCAGTCGACCGCGCTGGTCCAGCAGGCGGGCGGCGCGCAGCGGCGCGGCGTCGGCGTCCACCTCGGCCAGTCCCGCCCGGGTCAGGGTGATGGCCCGACTGAAGTCGCCGGCGGTGACCGCCGCGTCCAGGGTCTGCTCCAGCAACGCCAGGTGGTCCATGCCGAGCAGGTCGGCGGCGTCCGGCACCAGCTCCCACAACTCCAGCGCCCGCTCCAGCAGTCGGCGCTGCTCGGCGTACGCGTACCGGTCGGCGGCGGCGCACGCGGCGGCTCGTGCGGCGACGAGGGCACGCGGGTGGTCGTGCGCGGCGTACCAGTGGTGGGCGATCTCGGCCGGGGCCCGGCCGGCGGCGACCAGGTGCGGTTGGGCCTCGATGGCGGCGGCGAAGCGGGCGTGCAGCCGGGCGTGCTCACCGGGCAGCAACTCGTCGTGCACGGCCTCCCGGACCAGCGCGTGGCGGAACTCGTAGTCACCGTCCGGGTTGGCCACCACCAGTTGGGCGGCGACGGCGGCGCGCAGCGCGTCCTCCAACTCGGCCTCGGGCAGCGCGGCGACCTCGGCGAGCAGATCATGGGCGAACCGGGTGCCGCCGGCGGCGGCGATCCGCAACACCCGCTGGGCCGGCTCGGGGAGCCGGTCCACCCGGGCCAGCAGCAGGTCGCGCAGCGTCTCGGGGAGCGCCGCGCAGCCGATCGGGTCACCGGCGACGGCCAGCTCCTCGATGAAGAAGGGGTTGCCCTGGGTGCGGTCGTGGACGTCGTCGACGGCACGGGCCAGCGGTTCGGCGCCGAGCAGGTCGGCGAGGATCGCGGCGGTGCCGTCGCGGTCCAGGCGGCCCAGCTCGACCCGCTCCACACCCCGGGCCCGGTCCAGCTCGGCGAGGAACGGCCGCAGCGGGTGCCCGCGCTGCAACTCGTCGGTGCGGTAGGTGCAGACCAGCAACAGCCGGCCCGGCCTCGCCGCCCGGACGAGGAAGCCGATGAGGTCCCGGGTGGAGCGGTCGGCCCAGTGCAGGTCCTCGATGATCAGGACCAGCGGGCGAGCGTCGGCCAGCCGCTGGAACAACTCGGCGACCAGGTCGAACAGGTAGCCGCGCGGGGCATCGCTGAGTGCGGCGGCACGCGGTGCGGCCAGCGCCACTGAGGTGCGGCCCAGCTCCGGCAGGAGCGGGGCGAACTCCGCCTCGTAGCCGGCGAAGACCTCGGGACCGTCGGCGCGCAGCACCGCGCGCAACGCGGCGGCGAACGGGGCGAACGGCAGACCCGCCTCGCCCAGCTCCAGGCACTGGCCGACGAGCACCCGGGCCGCGCCGTCGGTGGCCCAGCCGGCGAACTCCTCCAGCAGCCTGGTCTTGCCCACGCCGGCCTCGCCGCCGACCAGCACCGTGGTCGGCTCCCCGGCCCGCGCACGGCCCAGCGCGTGGCGCAGGGCCGCGGTCTCGCGGTGACGCCCGACGAGGACTGAGCTGGCGGCGCGAACTGTCACGTGTTCGAGCATGCCATGGCGGGCGACCGGGCCGACCCCGCCGATCGGCCGGTGGCCGGGCGGCGGGGTCGGATCGGGTCGAGCGGGCACCCCAACAGGTGCCGTGGACGTGGCGGCCGCGGTGGAGGTGGCGGCCGCGGTGGGCGCGGTCACCGGCGGGCGTCGTCGGTGCGACCGGCCTGCCTGCGCCGGCCCAACCACCCTCGGCTCACCGGACGTGACAGCGACCGGGCGAGCCGGTCGGCGGCCGCGTCGGCGCGCAGCTCGGCGGCGTGGGTACGGTGCAGGGTGAGCAGGAAATCGCTGTCGTTGCCGAACATCTCGGGCTCCTTCGGGGCGTCGTCGTCTTCTGCTGACAACACTTCGCCCGAAGGCCCCACCCGGGCATGGGCACGGCGCCTCATCTTCCCCGCCCACAGCCTCCTTACCCGGCCCGTCCGGACGCGTACGGCGACGTAAGGTACTCAGCTGCCCGGGCACCCGGACGCGGATCAACCGGGCCGGCGGCGACCACTAGACTCGGCGGCATGGCAAAGCCCCAGGAGAAGGTCTCGTTCGGCCAACGGCTGAAGCAGATCGGGATGGTGTTCCAGTTCACCGCCAAGCAGGACCGGTGGTTCGCGCCGTTGGTCGCCGCGGCGGTGCTGATCCCGCTCGCGCTCACCGTGGTCGCGGTCATCCTCTGGAGCTGGATCTGGCTGCCGCTGGGCATCCTGTTCACCCTGCTCGCGGTGCTGATCGTTCTCAACCTGCGGTCCAACAAGGCGATGATGAACGCCGCCGAGGGGCAACCCGGCGCGGCGGCGCAGATCATGGAGAACATGCGCGGCGACTGGCGGGTGACCCCTGCGGTCAGCTCGACCACCCAGATGGACATGGTCCACCTGGTGATCGGCCGCCCGGGCGTGATCCTGCTGGCCGAGGGCAACCCGCAGCGGGTGCGCGGCCTGCTCGGCCAGGAGAAGCGGCGGCTGTCCAAGGTGATCGGCTCCGCTCCCCTGCACGACTACGTGATCGGGCAGGAGGAGGGCGAGCTGCCGATCCGCAAGCTCCGCACGACGCTGCTGCGCCTGCCCCGCGCCCTCTCCGGCAAGGACGTCAACTCGCTGGACAAGCGGCTCAAGGCGCTCACCGCCCGGCCGCAGATGCCCAAGGGCGCGATCCCGAAGAACATGCGGCCGCCAGGCGCCTTCCGCCAGTCGCGGGGCCGCTGACCCCCTCAGGTGTACGCCGGAAGAGCCGGACCCGTACGGGTCCGGCTCTTCCGCGTCGTGGCGCCCTGCGCCCCGTGCCCCGTGCCCCGTGCCCCGTGCCCCGTGCCAAGATCCTCGCAACTACAGGGATACTGCTGCCTCAAACACGCGGGAGGCAGCAACATCCCTGAAACTGCGCGGATCTTGAGAGCGCGCGGCGGGGGTGGGCGGCTGCCGGGGTGCGCAGCGCGGTGTGATCGTGCTCGATCGTTCAGGTAGTGGTGTCGACGGGGCGCCGAGGCCACTACCTCCTGGTTCGGGTGCGATCTTGGGTTGCCGAGGCAGTCTCAGTCGCGGCGACAGCGAGGCCAGGGCGCGGCGGGTCAGGCGCGGGGGGCGTCGACGATGACCGAGTCGGCGAGCTTGTCGTGCAGGCCCCGGCGGTGCTCGTCCATGACCAGCGCGGGGACGACCAGGGCCAGCAGCAGGCCCCGGATCAGCCCCCGGAGCACGCCGATCCGGCCGCCGTCGTGCCAGTTCACGCAGCGGATCCTGGTGATGTACATGCCGGGCGTCTGGGCGAACAGGCCGAGGAAGATGCCGTACACCAGGACCAGTACCAGCACCGGGGCCCAGCCGTCGCGTACCGGGTCGGCGAAGAGGTTGGACGCCAGCAGGCAGAGCACCCAGTCGATGATCAGCGCCCCGAACCGCCGGCCGAGGCTCGGCGCGGTGAAGGTGGGGTCGGTGGCCGGCGCTGCCGGGAGGTGCGGATTGGTCACAGCGCTCAAGGGTATCCGCGCCGGTACGAGGGTCTGCCGGGTGCCGCCGCCACTGTGTGCCGATTCAGGCCAAAGGCATCAGATGTCACTACACTGGCACAGTCGGTACGGCGTTCCTGGCGGGCCGCAGGCGTGGACACGGGCGTCGCTGACCCTCCGCGAGGGACGTAACACGGCAGAAACAACGGAGACACGGCCGGGCAACCCCCCGGCCCTAGCGTCGCCAGAAGCCTAGCCACCCCGTGGACGTGCCAGGAGGATGTGTGTTCGCCAATCCCGAGGAACTGCTGCGATACCTCAAGAACGAGGACGTGAAGTTCGTCGACGTTCGTTTCTGTGACCTGCCCGGCGTGATGCAGCACTTCAACCTGCCGGTCGAGTCCGTCAACGACGACCTCTTCACCGACGGCCTCGCGTTCGACGGTTCGTCGATCCGCGGTTTCCAGGCGATCCACGAGTCGGACATGCTCCTGCTCCCGGATGTCGCCACCGCGTTCATCGACCCGTTCCGCGCGCAGAAGACGCTCGCGCTCAACTTCTTCATCCACGACCCGTTCACCCGCGAGGCCTACAGCCGCGACCCGCGCAACGTCGCGAAGAAGGCCGAGGCGTACCTGGCGGCGAGCGGCATCGCCGACACCGCGTACTTCGGTGCGGAGGCGGAGTTCTACATCTTCGACTCGATCCGCCACGAGACCTCGGCGCACCAGTCGTTCTACTACATCGACTCGGTCGAGGGCGCGTGGAACACCGGCCGCGAGGAGCCGGGCGGCAACCGCGGCTACAAGACCGCGTACAAGGGCGGCTACTTCCCGGTGCCGCCGGTCGACCACTACGCCGACCTGCGGGACTCGATCGTGCGTCGGCTGGTCGACACCGGTTTCACCGTGGAGCGTTCGCACCACGAGGTGGGCACCGCCGGCCAGTCCGAGATCAACTACAGGTTCTCGACGCTGCTGCACGCCGCCGACCAGCTCCAGCTCTTCAAGTACATCGTGAAGAACGAGGCATGGGCAAACGGCAAGACCGCGACGTTCATGCCCAAGCCGCTCTTCGGTGACAACGGCTCCGGCATGCACACCCACCAGAGCCTCTGGCTCAACGGTGAGCCGCTGTTCTACGACGAGACCGGCTACGCGGGTCTGTCCGACATGGCCCGCTGGTACATCGGCGGTCTGCTGCACCACGCGCCGTCGCTGCTGGCCTTCACCAACCCGACGGTCAACTCGTACCGTCGCCTGGTGCCGGGCTTCGAGGCGCCGGTCAACCTGGTCTACTCGCAGCGCAACCGGTCCGCCTGCACCCGCATCCCGGTGACCGGCAGCAACCCGAAGGCCAAGCGCGTCGAGTTCCGCGTTCCGGACCCGTCGGCCAACGTCTACCTGGCCTTCTCGGCCATGATGATGGCCGGCCTCGACGGTATCAAGAGCAAGATCGAGCCGCCGACGCCGATCGACAAGGACCTCTACGACCTCCCGCCGGAGGAGTGGGGCGACGTCAAGCAGGTGCCGGGCTCGCTGCCGGCAGTGCTCGACTCGCTGGAGGCCGACCACGATTACCTGCTCGACGGTGGCGTCTTCACCCCCGACCTGATCTCCACCTGGGTCGACTGGAAGCGCGCCAACGAGGTCGACCCGGTGCGCCTGCGCCCGACCCCGCACGAGTTCGCCATGTACTACGACTGCTGAGCCTGATCAAGGCTCTGACCTGCACCAACAGGATCACTACTGATCTTGGGTACAGGTTGGGTACAACCTCACGGACGGCGGTCATGCCCGGCTCACAGCCGGCATGGCCGCCGTTTCGTGTTGACGGAGCGCGCCGTCAATGAGCAGCCGGGTCCGGTCAAGCACGTCCGGCCACTCGTGGACGTAGGTGTTGAGCGTGACCGTCGGCGTGCTGTGCCCGAGCGCGAGTTGCACCGTCTTCACCGACGCGCCCGCGTGGATCAGCACCGTCGCGTAGTAGTGCCGCAGGCCGTGTATCCCCCACCGCGCCGGCAGCCCGACCGCCTCCCGTGCGGTCGCCCACGTCCGGGAGAAGGTCGCCGCGTTGACCGGCTCGCCACCGACACCCCGGAACAGCAGGCGTGCGGCCCGGCGGACCGGCCGGCGACGGTCCGTGTCGTCGTCGACTTCGACCGCGTCGCACCCGTCGGCCAGGTGCTGACGCAGCGCCACCGCCACGACATCAGGAAGCTCGACGGTGCGGGCGCTGGTGCTGGTCTTGACCGGTCCGAGGAACGGCTGACGGCCCTTGAGCACCTTGAGTTGGCGTCGGACGTGCACCTCCCGCACGTCGAAGTCGATGTCGTCCACCTCCAAGCCGAGGATTTCACCCAGACGCAGCCCGCAACCGGCCGCGAGATAGACCGTCGCGGCCAACCGGGCCGGCAGCAGACGCGCCAGGTCGTGCACCTGCTCCGCCGTGGGAAGGACCCGGCTCCCCCGGCCGACCGGCGGAAGCCGGATGCCCTTGTCGCACGGGCTGGCCGAGATCAGCCGGTCCCGCACCGCCATGGCGAACATCGAACTGAGGTAGGTGTAGACCACCCGCAGCGTGGTCGGAGCGAGGACCGTCGACCGGTCCCGTACCCATCCCTGGATGTGGCTCGGGCGGACATCCTTGATCTGCTGCGCGCCCAGCCCCGGCAGCACGTGGAGCCGGACAGCGTGCTCCACCCGGACGGTTGTGCTGTCGGTGTGGAGTTGGGCGTCCCGCCACAGCGAGGCGAGGGCCGCGACGGTGATGCGGCCCGCCCGGTCATCGATGTACTGGCCCCGGCTCAGGTCGGCGCGCACGTTGGCGTCGTGGCGGTCGGCATCCACCTTCCGCTCGAACAACTGCGTACGCGTCTCGCCGAGGTTGTCCGTCCAGCGCACCCGCCACCGTTTGCCCCGCCCGTGCCGTTTCGACGGCAGCCGCGAGCCGTCAGCCGCCCGCCCGTTCAGGTACCACAGGTCATCGACTGGCATGGCCTACGCCGCCTGCTCCGCGACCCAGGAGCGCACGGCCTGCGGGTCGTACCTCAGGTGCCGTCCGACCTTGGCCGCCGGTGGCCCGAAACGGCGGTGCCGCCACTGGTACAGGGTGCCCACCGGCACGCCGAGGAAGGCGGAGACATCCTCCACCGTCCACAACCGGTCGACAGCGCTTGTCTGCCTTTGGGTGCTCATCGGTCCAGTGCTCCATTCCACGACTGCGATGGCCGGTGGTCGGCCGGTTTGGTGTCAAGGTGGGCTTGACGCTGGATCGCGCGTCAGGCGACGAGGGTCTGTAGGTACTCGCGGGCGTCGTCCTGGTGCTCTCGGGCCATTGCGGCGGAGGCGTTGGCGAGCAGGGCGTCTGCGGTGGTGTGCCAGCCGGCGCCCACGAATTGCAGGAAGTTGACCACCAGCGTGGTCGGCTCGGTGCCGGCCGCGGCTTCCTGCGGTCCGCTGGTTTGGGCACGGCGAAACACGATGCGTTGGTTGCGCAGCAGGGCGAAGGTGATCGAGTAGCGGCGGGACTTGGTGAGGAAGTGGCCGCCGAAGCCGAGCATGTGCGCCCAGCGGCGCAGCCGCCGCCAGTCCCGGGGCGTGCCGAGCATCCAGCACGCGTCGATCAGGCGTTCGGCGTGGCTGCCGGCCGGGTCGGCGTAGATGTCGATGGTGTCGCCGGTCAGCCGGTTGGAGGCGTGGCCGGTGACCTCGGTCGACTTGGTGGCGTACTTGGCCAGGTACGCGGCGACCTGGGCGTCGGTCACCTCACCTCGGCCGGCCACGGTGATTACCTTGGTGAGCACCTGCGTGCCCCAGGTGATCGGCCAGCCGCCGGGGTGGGCGGGGTGGTCGGCGGTGGTGAAGCCGACGGTGGCGGCGGCGTGGTCGATGGCGGCCACCAGGTCGGCCGCGTCGAGCTGAGGCGGGGCCGGCACGATGGCGTCCGGGTCGCCCGCGTCGCGGCCGTCGAGGCGGATGATGGCGTGGAAGTGCACGACGCCACGTCGTTGCATCTCGGCGGCCTTGCCGAACGACAACCGCACCGGGGACACCCACCGGGTCTTGCCGGTGCATTCGGAGATGACCGGGACATTGGGGATGCCGCGAGCCTTCGCGAGGCGGTGCATGTAGCGGTTGATGGCGATGGTGGTGCGCCGCCACAGCTCCCCGGCCGACAGGTTCCAGACCGCTTGGGCGTCGTGGTCGTAGCAGTCCAAGCACAGCGGCGTGCCCAACCGGGCGTCGGTGTCCTCGTGGCGGGCGAAGCAGACCAGCCGCACGCCGTGCGGGCACGTGGTCGACTCCCGGCGGGGGTGGCAGGGTTCGGGCCGGCAGTCGCACGAGGCGCGCCGGGTGCAGGTGTGCCGCTTGACGTAGCGGGTGTGCACCTCGCCGAAGGACGGGGCGGTAAAGGTGGGGAAGACCGCCGGGTGGTGGGCCACCTGCTCCGGTACGCCTTTGCCGCCGACGAGGCCGGCGCGGACGACTTGGTAGGCGTCTCGTTGGTAGAGCTTGGAGCAGGTCGGGCAGACGGCGGCGCGGCGGTTGCCGCACGGCTTGTAGATGACGCCGTCGGGCATGTCGGCCGTTGACCGCTCGGACAGGAGGCGGCCGGTGGCGGCCTCGACGGTGGCCATGGTGCCGACGAGGCGGATCGGGCGGGTGCAGCCGGCGGCCGGGCGGACGTGGCGCAGCCAACCGGCGAGGTCGGGTTGCGTCAGCCGGGCAGCGGCTTGCAGCCGGATATCGGCGGACGTGGCGTACCAGGGCGGGGCGGTCGGCTCGGCGCACGGGGCCGTACCCGAAGCAGGTGCTTCGGGTACGACGGTCAGCGTCGAGACGGTCAACGGGTCGCCTTCACGGGGCGTCCGTTGGCGGGCTGGACGGGTCGGTTGCTGGTGTTGGGGTCGAGGTCCAGGACCGCGAGGGCTTGCGTGGCCTCATCCGAGGTCACCTTGAGGCGGACGGCCAGTTGGCCCGGGGTGATCGGCGTGCCGTGCTCGGTGCGGTACTGCTTCGCGACGCGGGTCGCTCGGGCGAGCAGGTCCGGGGCCACGATCGGCAGCGGAAGTTGGGCAGCGTCAGACGCGGTGACAGGAGTGTCAGTGGTGGACGGTGCCAACGTCGGTGCCGGGGTGACATCAGGCTTGCTCGGTCGGGGACGGGCGGGGCGGGCAGTCGCATCGGGCCGGGGCGTCGACGGCTCCGGGATAAGGGCCGGTCGCGGCGCGGTGATCCGGTCGGCGAGCTGGGCCGGGGTCGGGACCTCGGGCCGGGCCGGCGTCGGTGCCGGCTCAGCGGGTTCGATGGCGGGAACGATGGGCAACTCGGACCGGCCGGGCGTCGGTGCCGGGACGGCGGAAACGGTCACGGTTGGGGTTGGCGTCTCGGCGGGTGCCGGGACGGTGCCGGTGGCGGCGGCCGGGGTTCGGCCGCTTTCCCGGCGAAGCAGAGCGCGCATGTGCACGGCCAGGCCGGCGACGGCCGGCGGCAGTGCCCCGACGATCGCGGCCAGGACCACGCGCCAGGGTTCGACGTTGGTGGACATGGTGTCTAGCAGGTGGTACGCCGACTGGGCAGCGATGCCGATGCCGGCCGCACCGTAGGTGTTCTTCTTGGCGAACGCGGCTACCCGTGCGGGCACGGGAGCCATCCACAGCACCAGGGCGACGACTACGTAGCCGTCGACCGCGATGGGCATCAGCCAGGCCAGGGCGAGGCTGACCGAGGTGCCGGGGACCGTGATGCGGTCGGTGAAGCCGGCGAGTTCGGCCAGCGCGATCCAGGTGGAGGCGGACAGGCCGAACGACGCGGCCAGCACCGCCCACGAGGCGATCGACGCCAACCGGGGCTCACCGGCCACCAGCCGGGTAGAGGTTGGATGCGGGTTGGTGGTCATGCCGTGGCCCTCCCGTCAGTGAGGCCGAACAGGGTCGGTTCCTCACCGGAAGGCAGCGGCGTGGGTTGGGCCGCCCTGCGGGTTGCCGTCCGGTTGGTCCGGGCGGTCTTGAGGTTGTGCAGGTCGGCGAACTGGTCAGGCGTCAGGATGCTGAGCGCCTGCTTGTCCTCGCCGCGTCGCCGGTAGAGCAGCGGGCGAACCGTGGCGTTGGTCGGGCAGTCCGTCACCCCGTCGGGGTAGCGGAAGCCGCAGCCCGGACACAGTGAACGTGCCGGGCTACCGGGGTGGTGATCGGCGAACACCTGCGCGAGGGTCGCCACCGTGACGCCGAGGCCGGCACGGATGAGCCGCTCGTCCAGGGCGATCCGGTCGGCGCGGTCGCCGTAGCGCATCTGCACCGCCTGCCGGGACACGCCCAGCCGGTCGGCGATCTCCGCCCAGGAGTACCGGTACGGAGGCTGACGCAGGCCGGTGACAGCGAGCCGGGTCATGGCGTCCACGTCGGTGGACAGCGCCGCGAGCGACCGCAGCGCCTCGATGTCGCCGGCAGCGACCCGACGGGCATACGCCCGCAGGATGCGCCGCACGAACGCGTCGAACTCGGTGGTTTCCACGGACCGCTTGGCGCGCTTGGTGCGGGTGCGCGTCAAGCCGGGCTTGACGGTGTTCTTGTTCATGCCGCACCACCGTTGGTGCGGTCCCAAGCGCCGGCCGCCGCGTTGAGAACGGCGATGACAGCGTCGGCGGTCTGGCCCCTGGCGTCGTTGAAGTCGTAGGCGTTGTCGAGCCTCTCGTAGTACTGGCTGTCGGCGAATCGGAGGGCCAAGTACCAGTCGAGGTAGGTCAACGCGGCAGCGAAGTCAGCGAACTCCGGGGCGTCGAACATCTGAGCCGGGGCGTCGACAGGTCCGCCATAGCAGACCATGCCGACCGCGCCGACCAGACAGGCCGGGGGTGTGAACGACCCCGACGTGGCGTCGTAGTAGGCGCCCTGCGTCCAGCCGTGGCGGGACAGGTACAGGGCGGCGTCCCGCAGCGTGCGGGCCGGGGTGGTCACCTGCTCGGCGACCTCGTTTTGGGTAGCGTGCATGACGGCAGCTCCTTCCGGGCTGTTGATGGGGCGGGTCGGCTGTCTCCGGGGTGCTTTCCTAGGGCTGATCCCGGTGCTGCCGGCCCGTTCTTATGGCGTTCGGCGCTGAGGGCGGACCATCCGCCGCAGGGCCGCGTCGAACTCAGTGACGATCCGCATCAGATGCGCCCGAGCGTTGGTGTCGCCGGCCGCGAGGCTGATGCGGGTGCGGATCTCCGCGTGCTGGCTACCGTCGGCGGCCAGCACCCGGGTCAGGACCACCACACCGCGACCGGGAACCCGCAGGGTCACCGGCTGTGCCCGGTGCTCGCCCAGGCCGCAGGCGTGCCCTCGGGCGCACCACTCCGGATGCGTCAGGTGGTCATCGGCGGCAGGCCAGGTCGGGGACGTGGCCGGCCGGGGTCGGATACGGATACTCATGCCGCACGCTCCCGACGAAGGCCGGCCCGCATCCGGGCGGCATAGGTCGCGATCCGGGCGCAGGCCGCGTCATCCAGGTAGGCGGCTTTGATCAGTTGCGGGGTGCCACCCTCGGCGATGAGCAGTCCCACCCCCGGGTTGGTCGGGCTGATCGTGTTCGACGACCAGCCACGGTCCGCCCACCCGTGCCCCAGGACGATGTCGGAGGACACGTTGGTGGTGCACCGGAAGGCGCACCGCCAGGCGAACAGGTCCCGCAGGCTCGTCGGGATGATGTCCGACGAGGGGCGTTGCGTCGCCGCGACGACGATGATGCCGACCGCCCGGCCCCGAGCCACCAGGTCCCGCAGCAGACCCGCGAATTCCTCCCGGGTCTTCTTGTCCCCGACGGTGGCCGAGAAGTAGGCGATCTCATCGATGGCGACCAGGATCGGGCTGAACACGTCATCGCGTTGGGTCTTCCGGCGGCCCGCCACTTCGAGGTAGGCGTACCGGTTGTCCATCACGATCTGCATCCGCCGCAGCGTGGCCAGGGCATGCATGATGTCCGGGCCGACGAACACGTCGGCGCAGCTCTTCCACTGGCCCAACTCGACCTGCTTGCCATCGAGCAGGCACAGCCGGCAGTCGGGCGACAGGGCGGCG
Source organism: Micromonospora sp. DH14 (assembly GCF_029809455.1). Lineage (NCBI taxonomy): Bacteria > Bacillati > Actinomycetota > Actinomycetes > Micromonosporales > Micromonosporaceae > Micromonospora > Micromonospora sp. DH14. The sequence continues at coordinate 37,650 of NZ_JARVKT010000027.1, forward strand.
TGAGCCACGATCAGGTTCAGCAGGGTCGACTTGCCGCCGCCCGGTTCCCCACCGATCAACAAGTTGCGGTAGATCAGCGGGACCCGCACCGGGTGGCCGAACTCGTCCACCCCGACATGCACCGGGTCGAAGATCGACACGGACGGGTCAGCGGGCATGCCACCCGGTACCGGAGAAGCGGTCAGCGTCGACATCACTGGCCCGCTCAGGCCGCCGCCGGCGAAGCGGTCGACCAGGGGTCATCCGCCGGCGCTTCCGGGGTGAACCCGTCCCCGGTGCGGGTGCGGGCCATCTTCTTCACCGTCGCCGCGGCGAACCGCAGCGACGGGCCGACCTCGTCCACGTCCAGGCCGTACGCGGAGCGCTTCTCGCCCTCCTCGTTCTCCCACCGCGACAGCCGCAGCCGCCCGGCCACCACCACGCGGGTGCCCTTGGCCAGGGACTCGGCGATGTGCTCCGCCAGGTCCCGCCACGCGGTGCAGCTCAGGAACAGCGGGTCACCGTCGCGGTACTCACCCGAGTTACGGTCGAACACCCGAGGCGTGGACGCCACGGTGAACTTCACCAGCGCCACCCCGGCCGGGGTGAACCGCAGCTCCGGATCGGCGGTCAAGTTGCCGACCACCGTCACGGTCGTGTCGTTTGCCATTGCGATCTCCTTCGAGATTGTTGGAGGTGAACCGCCCTGTTGGCGGTCACCGCACACACCCGGTCAGGGCATGTGAGTCTTGGTCTCAGCGGCGCGGGTTGCGCTGCTCGGGTGCCGGCTCCGGCACGTCGAGCAGGTCCAAACCCAGCGGCGGCATAGCCGGCGATACCGGGGCGTCCTCGTCGCGCATCCACGCCACCCAGGCCGACAGCGGCGACGCAACCAGACCGGTCAGCGGGTCACGACGAGTGATGTCGACCCGCACCAGCGCGGCGTGCCGGGCCGACGCGCGGACCATCCGCGCCTCACCCGCCCAACAGGCCACCGCGAGCTTGTCCGCCTTGCCGTCCAGGTCCGTCAGGTCCAGGCCCGGCCGCAGCCACACCCACACCCGCTCACCGGCCGGCGTCGGCCGCGCCCACAGGATCAGCGGCAACCGACCCGGATGCAGCCGCGACGCGGACCGGATGAACTCCGCGAAGCACAACCGCAGCCGGTGCCGCACCACCACGCACCACACCCACGCCGACACCCGCCGACGAAGCCGGCCGACACCGAAGACCACGCCCAGCACCACGGCCAGAAGCACCAACGGCACCGCCGGGTGCGTCCCGTGGGACAGGTACGCCATGCCCACGAACACCGTGACCGCAGCGACGATCTCCAACGCCCACCACCACAGCACCCGCAGCGCCGGCCACACCCGAACCACGCACGCGACCACCAAGCCGCACACGCCGCCTGACAACAGTCCGACCACCACCGCGAGCACCAGCGGCAGCGCCACCGACGCGGTAGCGGCCACCACCAAGGCGACGGATGCCGCCACGACGAGGAACGCCACCCGAGCCTTCTGCGCGTACGACCGCGACACCGGCGTCTCCACCAACGTCACCGCGCCCACCGGGCGCTCACCGAACATCTTTCCGGCCATGCTCCGACTCCCCTCGGTGGTCCAATTACTAACCGAGTTAGTACTTTGGACGTTACGACACCGCGCCGTTGATCGCCAGCCCCATTGGGCGAGTGATCTTCGGGCAACGAAACTTGCAGATATGACGATCGCTCGCACGGGGACCGAACGACAGGTGTCACTGCGGGGTCAGGCCGCTGTCCCCTTCCCTGTCACCCCCTTAGCGGGGCCATACTGGGCTCATGGGAGACACGGGCAGCGCGGGCGAGGGCCGGCCTCTGTGGGCTCGGCGCATCCGAAACGAACGGGCCGCCCGAGGGTGGTCGCAAGCCGGGGCGGTTGAAGCCCTCCGGGCGCACACATCATCCGAGCTGCCGTCGAACGGCAGCCTGCTCCGCAACTGGAAGCGCTGGGAGGCAGGTGACGCCGAACCGGATGACTTCTACAAGGGCCTTATCGCGGCTACGTTCGGCACCGTCACCGCTGCATTCTTCCCACGCCGTGACCGCGACGACATCGACAAGACCCTGATGGCGGGCGCTGGCCTGGACACCCTCGAAATCGTGACCCGCATGCGCGCGTCGGACGTATCCCAAGCGACCCTAGAAGGGCTGCGGATCACCGCCGACAGGCTGTGCAGCGAGTACCCCTACGCCGACTCGGCAGACTTGCGCATCGAGGGACACGCGTGGCTGCGGCGCATGACGGCACTTCTCGACGCTCGCCTCACGCTCGCCCAGCACAGGGAGCTGCTTACCTTGGCGGGAACGGTCGCCCTTCTGGTGGGTTGCGTCGAGTACGACATGGGTCGACGCACCGAAGCCGAGGCGACCCGCAGGGCAGCGTTGCAGCTCGGAGAAGAGTCCGGGGACGTGAACGTCATCGGTTGGGCGCAGGAGATGCGAGCGTGGTACGCGCTAACCGCAGGTGACTTTCGCGGCGTAGTCGCCGCCGCCGAAGCAGGGGAGGCAGCCGCGCCGCACCACAGCGTGGCAGTCCAACTAGCCGCCCAGCGGGCGAAAGCATGGGCGCGAATGGGGGACCGGCGTCAAGTCGAGCTTGCCCTAGACCAAGGCCGCCGCATCCTTGAAGGGCTGCCATACCCGGAGAACCTGGATCACCACTTCGTGGTCGACCCCGCCAAGTTCGACTTCTACGCGATGGACTGCTACCGGATCGTCGGCGAGAACGGGCTTGCCGAGGTCTACGCGGACGAGGTGATCCGCTCATCCACCGACAGCAGCGGCATCGTACGCAAGCCGATGAGAGTGGCGGAGGCACAGATCACCCTTGGGGTCGTGGCCGCACGAGCGGGCAACTTGGATCGCGCCGTCGACCTCGGCCGCCAGGCGCTCAGCGGGAACCGGCGGTCGCTGCCGTCGCTCGCCATGGTGGCCACGGACCTGTCGTCAGTGCTGACGAAGCAGTACCCGGACGCGCCAGAGACGCGGGACTTCGCAGACGAGCTGCGGGCAGTCAAGACCGCACCAAGCGCCTAGCGTTCAGCGCCGTCGCCCGAAGGCGATTGGGCCTCAGCACGCGACCGACCGCCGACACCGGGTCGCGGTCGCGCCTCATGCCAGCTGACAATGTGCGCCGGCCGCCACACATGTGTCCGCCCGAGGGTCAGATCGGGCGCAGGCATCTGCCCCCGCTTCCGATACGTCGCCACCGTGCCAACCCGCACCCCGAGGTACGCAGCGACGTCCGAGGTCGTCCACCACTCCGCATCAGGATCAGGGTTCGTCACGCCCGCCATTCTGCCTGCGTTGGCCGGCCAACGCACCTCTGCTTCTGAAGCCGTGGCAGGTGGCCTACCGCCTGGATGCTTGGCTATCCTCCCGCGAAGCCTCGGCGGCCGGAGTAAATTCGGCGCACAGCTCTCATTGGTAGCCCCAAGGCAGACTAGCGCGTCGCATCGACGCGACCCACCAGCGTCAGCGGCAGCCGCACGCCAAACATGGATCAATATTCGAATAAGACTTGACCGTCGGAAGTTAGCGCGCTTTCTCGGGCACGCACCAAACGGACACCTGCAGCCTTCGCCCAACTACGGAAATGTTTGCCATTCAACTGCGTGGTGCTATCCTTCCATTCTGCAGCACAGGCGTCCCTCAGAATTGCACCAATCGAAAAGATGTCGGCCGCCGGATCTCGCTCCAGAACGGATATCGCTTCGCGCCCCCCTGGAAGCCTTTGCAAACCTGCTCGGATATGACCAGGATTGACGGAACCGTCGCGAACACTGCCCGGAGCAGGAACAACTGTGCCCTTGGGGTGCTCCTGCGCGAGGCCGAGCAGCAAGAGCCCCCTTGCAGCTCGCTGGGCAGCTCGACCTAGGTCTTTGTACAGAACCCCTGCAGCGTCCATCGTCAGCAGCAGCTGGACAGATGGGCCAGGCGCACCGTGAAGATGCTCCACCCGCACACTTGCGACGTGCTTACTTGAAAGTAGGTTCCCCTTACCGCTGTAACCTTCGCCAGGAACATACAAATCATTCGTGCGAATAATAGAAAGACCAGAATATTCAAACCAAAGGGCGAAGGCGCGCGCGTAGGTCGCCCATGTCTTAGGCTGCGCCTCAACGGCAGGGAAGGCTTCAGGCAATTCCCGCGTGAATAACGGAATAGAAACCCGCTCGCCATGCCGCTCAGCGAGCCGCACGAAAAGCGAGTAAGCCCGATGTCGACGCAACGCCGAGGCTACGGTTCTGCGCAGGGCCGACTCCCGATCTCCTGAATCCAAGACTGCATCAGCAATGCGCACTCGGTTTGCCTCATACATTGTGACACCAAGCAGGCGCAGAATACGTGAAGAGTTGACCACGCTACCAGGGGTGGAACCGATGGCGCCTGCCACGTCGGCTACGGACATATCTCCGCCGGATGCGACGACTTGAGCCAGCAACGGAGCAACGGCTTGGGGATTTAGGCCAATCGTATACGAATCCTGAATAGGAATCTGACCGGTATTCAAAAAATCGCGGAAGGTGTCCCAGTATGTATCAAGCTTCTCGCCAACCGCGACGATCAGCCGCCGATCTAGCAACGACTGGATAACTGCGCCGTCATATTTTTCTGTAATCTCAGCGGCGCTTACGGGAGCGAACCTTGCAACGTGCCTAACGGCATCCTGTTCCACCGGCTGAAGCCCTGCAAGATCGGCGTCGAAGAGGCTTTGGACATTCAACGCCTCACTTACAAGCTGTTCCTGGGACTTTCCGCGCTGCTCGATCTCTCTAATAACGTGCTCTGCCAACTTCTTGAACAGCCAGGGGAGCCCTTGAGAATACTCACGAAGCCGCTGCCTTAAGTCCCTAGCTAACCGCTGGTTGACGCGCTTCTCAAGCCGCCTGAGCAGCGCCTCGATATCCTTCGCGCCCATCGGCTCGACAACAATCTGAGTACTTGCGGCGCGGATCTCATCTCGCAGGCGATACGGATGAGATTCTGTCCATCCTACAAGGTCAGTCTTCCACGCAAACCCGACCAAAATCGGGTTAGCCACCTCTTGCACCACCATCGCAAGGTCTCTGAACTCGCGCGTAATTAATTCGTCTTGAAACACATTCTCGAACTGATCAAAGAATACAACAAGTGGCTGCGGCCTCAGCCAACTTGTTCTGTTTAAAGTAGAGATAGCACTCTGCAGGCTTGCCCATGAACTGTCTGCGGGAAGACTAAGCAACCCGTTACTTTCAGCGGCTTTAGCGGCGATCCTGAGCGCCTCCGCAACGAAGGCCGGTGAAGACGCCGTGCGGCTATCAACGACTAGCGCAGAGCCGCCGCTCTCAGACACCATAAGCTGAAGCTTCAAGGCTAATGAACTCTTACCCCAACCCGACTGAGCATTCAAGACAAAAGCGCCCTTGCCAACCTTAAGGACGCGTTCTAGTTCAGAAACTATTGCCCTTCTGCCGACGAAGAAGTCCGGTGAAGCGGGAAACTGGTACTCAAAATCTGAGGAGCTTCCACGAACCGCAACGACGATCGGAGGCGATGCCTCGGGTCGCCGAGGTGCGGGAACATGCCGGGCGTCAGCGAATGCATTTTCAATCTCTTCCACAAGAAGATCGGAACCGTATTCGGAGTCACGGAGTAACTCCATTACCGAAGTAGGGACCCGGTCTCCTGCGCGCCGCCCCCAAACAAATATTCGGTCAGCTCTACGGGACTCATGGTCAAGGCTCTTGACACAAGAATAGAGCCCTTCTTCGGAGATCACGATCGCCGGGTCACTGAGAATCAAGCCCCCAGGGAGTGCTGCCGACTCAGTCCTAACCAACTTCCGCGAGATTAGATGACCAACGATGCGTTCGGCGTCAAAGTAATGGAACTTTGAGTCGTTTCGCTCAGCGGCTTTAGCTTTCTCCGCGCCGTCCGCGACCAACCGCGGTATCGCAAAGAGAAACCCGTGCGTCTTTGGCTCGTCAAATCGTTCCATTTGAAGCTTGCCATAGAAAGAAGTTAGAGCCTGAGCTTTAACGTTGGTGGAGTATGCTTTTCCTTCAGCGACCGCCACCTCTTTGGTGAGCAGATGAACCAAGGACACATCAAGCTCAATGCCGTCGGAGGTTACGTTAACATTGGGCTTCCTCGGTGACTCGAAGCCAAATTCATGCAGCAGGTTTGCAATGAACGACTCAAAAAGGTGACCCTTAGCGTTAGCCGCAGCGGATGACGTCTCGCCCTCGGCAAGAACAAGAATTTTGTAGTCCTGCACCGCGACGCGTTCCATAGTCAACCTACGACCCTACTCCCTATAGGCGCAACCCGCCGATTCACTTATATAGCCAGCGCGCCACGTAGGCGCGGCGCGCTGGCTGCGCACTCCCCTGCTGGCGGCCTCCGGCCGACATTGACCGCGTGCGGCGAACCAGGGCTCGTGGTGTCCGACAGAGCATGGATCGCCGCCCCCAGACGTAACCCGACGCCGGTCAGGACGAGCAGGCCAGCGGGGATATATGGTTCGGGCTGTCCCGCATGGCTCGGCGCGGTGAGCATGGAGATCAGCAAACCAGCGGGCAATGCGGGCATGCCTATTACTCGGTCGGTGGGAGCTCGCCTCCATCGCAGGTCCACCCCCGGACCGTACCGGAGATCAGACAGCAGAGCTGTCCGCATTGCGACTGCTTTCGCTCTGCTCGTGCGAGTGGTGCCGCGCCGCTTCAGGACCTGCGGGACACGATGTGGTGCCGGCCCGGTGAGAACTTTCCATACGTCTTCAAGGCGGCCCTTCGGGCCGCGTCGTCGGACCCCTGCCGGTTCCGCCTTATGCCTGCGGCAACGGCGGACCGGCAGTCGGGCGCACCGATGCCCCACGCCGTTCGGGAGTCGGCGCAGGGCATGGAGGATCGGTTGGGTCAGCCCGGCTCGGGCGGATCTGGCGTAGCGCGATGTCGACTCAGCTCAGCGAAGGCCAGCCGCTCAAGGCGTCGCTGGATCGCGCTTGGCTTCCGCTCGAATGACACCGCCAGCTCGTCAATGGTGCGACCGGCCAGGTAGCCCTTCACCAGATCCGAGTCAGCCTGAGGTGTCCATTGGTCGTACGCCTGCGGGTGATGCTGCCGGATCGCGGCGATCTTAGGCGGGTGGCTCTTAGGGCCGGCGCCTGTGTCGGCCAGGTCGTGCCCGTCCTCCTCGGCCGGCGGGTCGTAGACCCAATCGGGCTCGCCCCGCTCCTGCTCGTCCCAGTCCGGTTCATCCATGAGTATCAAGGTAACGACGCTGCCGTGAGCAGGGAAGCACAGATCGTGACGGGGACCCTCCAGGACTTCCCGCCCAGCAAGGGCCTCGCCTCCGGCGGGCAGGGCCTCCGGCCCTACGACCCGGGAATAGCCTCCGGCGGTCGGGGCTACTCGCCCCGAACCCTCGGCGACTCTGGGATGCCTCAGCCGCGACCGGGGACCCGTCGCACACCGGAGGCCACCAGACCGCGACGGGATGCCGCACCGGTCACCATCGGAACCGCTCGCACACGACCCCACGCCATGATCATTAGGTACATGAGGGGTACAGATGCCGCCTGGAAACAGTGCATAACGATGGAAGTTGATATACGGCATACGGCCTGCTCAGCGGCTTGATCGACGCCCCTCCCCCAGGTCAGCCGCCATGCGCGATTAGTTCGCCATGTACTACGACTGCTGAGCAGTCACCGCACCACCGGCCGGGCCGGCTCCGCGTCAGCGGGGCCGGCCCGGCCCGTTTCCACCCCCCGCCATACCTTCGCGTCCGATATATTGCGACGGTGGACACACCGCTACGCGAACCCACCTTCCTGATCCTCACCGCGCTCGCCGCCGAGCCGATGCACGGCTACGGGCTGATCCGCGAGGTCGCCGCCCTCTCCGACAACCGCGTGTCGCTCCGCCCCGGGACGCTCTACGGGGCCCTCGACCGGCTCGTCGACGCCGGCCTCGTCGAGGTCGACCGGGAGGAGGTGGTGGACGGTCGGCTGCGTCGCTACTACCGCCTCTCCCTCGGCGGCGAGACCACGTTGAGCGCCGAGACCGAGCGGCTGCGCCGCAACGTCGAAGCCGCAACCACCCAACTCTCCAAGCGGGCTCGCGCCGCCCGCCCCGTCACCCCGCGTACGGTCGGAGGGCTGGCATGAACGACCTGGAACGGCGTTACCTCCGGCTGTTGTGCGCGTACCCCGCCGAGTACCGGCGCGCCCGCGGCGCCGAAATTGTCGGCACCTACCTCGACCTGGCCGCCAGTGACCAACGCTGGCCCGCACCGGCGGACGCCGCGGACCTGGTGCGCGGCGGCCTCCGCCAGCGGCTGCGGGCCGCGGGCGTCACCGGTCTGGTTCCCGGGGTACGCCTCGCGGCGCTGCTGTCCCTCGTCACGGCCAGCGCTCTCGCTGGTGTGTGGGGTGCGGCAGAGCAACATCCGCCGCCCGCGGAGTGGGGAGTCCCGCACGTCGGCCCCTTCGTCTCGCTCGGTGTCGTCGCGTGGGCGGCATGGTTGCTGGTGGCGGTGGTGACGGCCGTCGCGCCGAGTCGGGTCGCCCGGCTGGCCATCACCGTCGCGCTCCTGCTCACTCTGGCGCTGCCGCCGGTGGCCGCTGTGCTCGACGCCCCCCGACCGTCACTGATGGTGCTGCTGCCGCAGGTGGTCCTGGGCCTGCTGGGGCTGGCCCTGCCCGGTCGACTCTCCCGGGTGATCCGCCTCGCGCCGGCGCTATCCGCGCTGTTGGCGCTGGTGGCGACGGAATTCCTGGTGGCCGTGGACCCGGTCTTCATCTACTACGGGGCCGCCATCGAAGTTCTCCTGCCCACCGTCAGCGGACTGCTGCTGGTCGTCGGAGCCCTGCTGGCGACAGGCCTGGCGATAGGCGGGGACACCCGCGGCGGCTGGGCGCTCGTCACACTGCTCACCCCCGCCGGCTTCCTGGCGGTGCCCGGCCTGGCTGACAGCCTCAACTCGGCACACGGTGGTGTCACCTTCACGGACCTGGCCGCGAGCGCGGTCGCCGTCGCGGTCGTCGGTCCGGCCGTACTGCTCCTGACAGTCCTCGTTCGCGCCCGCCGGCCTGCCACCACCCCGACCCCGAGCCGACAGTGCCCCACCTGTGGAGCGCGGGCCTGACCGCTCATGATCGTGCTCGATCCTTGCGGGGGCGCCGGATGGCCCATGCCAGCGCGGTCAGGAGCAGGGCGGTCATCGCCACCGCGCCGGGAGCCTTCGTGAACCGGGCCAGATTGGTGCCGTCGGGCAGGGTGAGGAAGGCCGCCGCCGAGGCCGGCAGCACGAACCATGTCGTCCGCCCGGCGGTGAGTGCGAGCAGCGCCAGGGGCCAGGTCGCGTACCAGGGGTGGAAGACCGGGGACAGCACGACGGTGGCGACCAGCGCCAGCGCCGCGCCGCGCAGCGCCACCCCGGGGCCGCTCCCCTCGACCCGCGCCACCTGTGGGGCGTCGTCGGCACCGCGCAGCGCCCGCCAGGCCCGCCACCACAGCACCGCCAGCACCCCGGCGAGCAGCAGCAGGGCGACCGCGCGGACCACCGGCACCGCCTGCGGGTCCCGGCCGACCAGCGCGCCGGCGTAGTCAACGACGAAGCCGACGGCGGTGGGTGGTGACGTCCACTGCTCGGAGTCGCCGCTGTGCGTCAGCCCGCCCACCCAGCCGAACCCGAGCCCGGACGCCGCCGAGGTGACCAGCACCGCGCCGACGAGCCCTCCGGCCAGCCAGCCGCCGTCGCGCAACAGCGCCCGCCAGGTGTACCGGCCGCGCACCCCGGCCAGCACGGCGAACGGCACCACCACCACGGCAGTGGCCTTCGCCGTGACCGCCAGGCCGAGCAGCGCCCCGGCCAGCAGCAGCGCCCCCGGCCCACCCGGTCGCCGGATCGCCACCAGCAGCCCGCTGAGCAGCAGGCCCAGCATCACCGCGTCGTTGTGCGCCCCGGCCACCAGGTGCACCCCGACCAACGGCCCGGCCAGCGCCAGCCAGGCGGCCCGCCGGACCGGTACCCCGGCGGCGCGGGCCAGACCGGGCAGGCAGTACGCAGCCAGCAGGACGCCCGCCACGGCGATGACCCGCAGTGCCACGACCGTGCCGGTCAACCCGCCACCGGCACCCACCGCGAGCGCGGCGAGCAGGACGAAGACCGGCCCGTACGGTGCCGGGGTGTCGCGCCAGATCGGGGCGACCGTGTCCAGCCAGGGGCAGCCGGCCGCCGCAACCCCCACCGCGTACGGGTCGACGCCGTGCGCGTACGTCCAGCCCTGGCAGGCGTACGAGTAGACGTCCCGGCTGCCCAGCGGTGGCGCGACGAGCAGCGGCAGCGCCCACAGCCCGGCGGTGACGTACGCCCATCGGGTCGACGGGGCACCGTCGCGCAGCGACCACCACGCGCCGACCAGCAGCACGGTGCCGACCAGCCAGCAGGTCAGCGTGGCGGGGCCGTCCGGGGCCCGCCAGATCGACGTGGGTGTGACGCCCAGCGGGGCGTCGGGCAGCGCGCCGCCGAGGTGTGCGGCCACGGCGAGCAAAACGGCGCCGAGCAGGCCGGCGTACCGGGAGACAGTGGCACCGGGAGCGGTCACCGGCGCACCTTCCCTCAGTCGGCGGCGACCGGCTGACGGGTCGCCCGAGCCGACCGTACCAACCGGACGACCACCACGATCACCAACAGCGTCATCAGTGGCGCCCCGACCGTCTTGGTGTACCGGGGAAGCCCGGTGCCGTCGGGCAGGATCAGGAACGAGGCGACCAGGGCGACCACGACGAACCATCGGGTCCGCCGGGCGGTGGCGGCCAGCACGAACAACGGCCACGTCCAGTACCAGGGGTGCACCACCGGCGAGAGCGCGACCGTCACGGCGAGCGCGAGGCCGGCGTAGAACAGCGGGTCACGGGTGCGGGAACGCCACCAGAGCCAGACGAGCAGGACGGCCAGCACCACCACGGCGATCGCGCGGGTCGCCGGCAACGCGTCGATGTGACCGCCGAACGGCACCGCGAGATAGTTGATGGTCTGCCCGATGGCGGTGGGTGGGGAGGTCCAGGCGATGGCGGCGCCGCCCTGGGAGAGTCCGCCGACCCAGCCGAAGTCCAGCCCACCGACGACTGTCACGCCGACCACTGTGGCTACCGCGCCGCCGACCACCCAGCCGCCGTCGCGGATCAGCGTCCGGATCCGGAACGGCCCGGCGGTGGCCGCCAGCGCGGCGAACGGGACCACCACCACGGCGGTGACCTTGATCGCCACGGCGACACCGAGGAGCAACCCGCCGACCAGCAGCAGTCCGCGTCGGCCCGGGTGGGAGGCCACCACGGCCAGCCCACCGACCAGCGCGGCGAGCATCAGCACGTCGTTGTGGGGGCCACCGATCAGGTGCGTCGCGACCAGCGGGCAGCCCAGCGCCAACCACACCGCCCGGCCGGCCGGAACCCCGGCTCGGCGGGCCAGCACCGGCAGGGCCCACGCGGTCAGCGCCACGCCGACCAGCGACAGGGCCCGGAACAGCACGATGCTGGCGGTCAGCGAGCCGGTGACCTCGACCACCGCGCCCGCGATGAGCACGAACAGCGGCCCGTACGGCGCCGGGGTGTCCCGCCAGATGACGGAGACCGTGTCCAGCCAGGGGCAGGGCAGCGCGGAGACACCCTGCTCGTACGGGCTGATGCCGGCGGCGAAGCTGGCGCCCTGGCAGGCGTACGCGTACACGTCCCGGCTGCCGAAGGGGGGTGCGACGAGCAGCGGTAGCAGCCACAGCCCCACGGTGACCAGCGCCCAACGGGTCGACGGCACGCCGTCACGCAGCGCCCACCAGGCGTACGCCAGCAGGCCGGTGCCGACCGCCCAGGCGGCGAGAATCAGCGGGCCGTTGGGGCCCTGCCAGATGCTGACCGGGGTGCTGCGCAGCGGGCCGCTGGGGAACGCTCCCCCGAGGAACGCGGACAGCGCGATCAGCGTCGAGCCGGCCAGGCCGGTCCAGCGCGCGAGGTGGGAAGGCACGCCCGACATGCTGCCAGCACTCCGGTCGGGCAGCGACGGCAGGCACCGTCAGCAGTGCTGGGCCGGGGCCAGGCTGCTGGAGATCGTGTAGTCGCCGGCCGAGCGGACCCGTACCTCGGTGAATCCGTCCGCGCCCTGTCGCACGCAGCCGTCCGGGCCGTCCAGCGACAGCCACCGTGACCAGCGCACCCGCACCGGCACGTCGCCGGGAGCGGCGGTCAGCCGCACCGAGCCCCGGTCGGCGGCGACGAGCTGGCCGGGTGCGCCGACCAGCGGCGTCGGGTCGGCGACCGCGTACAGCCGCCAGGTCGGGTCACGCCAGACCTCCCGCAGGTACGGCAGGCCGGCGCGGATCAAGGCGGCCTCGTCCCGGCCCCACCGGTCGGCCGGGGCGTCCGGTGCGATCGCCACGTACGTCACCGCCTCGTCGTGGAGCCACCGCTGGTAGGTCTGCGCGTTCAGGGTGCCGTCGTAGAACAGTGCGTTGCGGTCACTGTCGACCTGGCGTTCCCAGCCCCGGGCCAATGGCACTGTCGGTGGCAGGTACGCGGACTCCCAGTGGTCGCGCAGCGGCACCACCTCGACCCGTCCGGCGGGCCGGAGGCGTTGCAGTTCCTCGACGAGCGGGCGGTGGAACGCCGGGGCGCTCTCCGGGGCACCGGCCCGGGTGACGTCGCTCGTCATCACCGGCGACTGCCACCACACCGTCGCGGCGAGCAGCCCGGCCAGCCACGGCTTCGGCAGCGGCGCGTACCCGGCCAGCACGGGCAGCGCGAACAGCATCGGCAGCCGCAGCGCATTGGAACCGATCGGGCTGGGCACGTAGTACGCCCCGACCAGGAGCAGCACGGTGAGCACCGCGCCGATGCGCAGCACCCGGCGGCGGCGCGGCAGCAGGACCGCCACCAGCACGGCGAGGGCGACGTTGATCCGCATCGACTCGGCCGAGTACGGCTGGGTGCCGCCGTTGCCGAACAGGACCGCGATCGGCGCCACGGTGACGATCGGCGCCAGGGCCAGGACGAGACCCTCGGCCAGTGGAGCCTCGGCCCGCCATCCACCCGCCAGCGCCCGCCCCGGCCCGTCGCCGCGCCGCAGGGCCGCCAGCAGCAGCGCTGCCCCGGCCAGCCCAGTGAACAGGCCGGCGACCGGGCTCGCCGCCGTCGCCAGCGCGGCGCAGGCGGCGGCGAGGGCCAACCGGACCGGACGCGGCGGGCGTTCGGTGCTGACCGCGCAGAGCGCCAGCAGGCCGAACGTCAGCCCAACGGCGAAGGTGATCCGCCCGCTCGCCAGGTTGCCGACCAGGACCACGGCACCGAGGACGCCGGCCAACAGCGGGCGTCGGGCCCGGCTGCGGGCGAACAGCCAGGCCAGCGCGAACGCGCCGAGCACGGCGGCGACCGCCCCCAGTGGACGCACCCCGACCAACGCGCCCAACCGGGCCGTGAACAGGCTGTAGCCGTACTGGTTGACGCCGCCGTACCAGCCGAGGTCGAGCGGCGTCGCACCGTACCGGTCGGCGAAGTCGGCGCGGGCCACCTGCGCCGCGAGGTCGGTGCCCATCCGGGGCGCGAGCAGGAACGCGACGGCGAGCAGCACCGCCACCCCGGTCGCCGCCACCCAGCCGGTGCGCCGCCCGAGCGGGCGTGGCGACACCTCAGGCATCGAGGACCCGTTCGGCCGCGGCGCGGGAGCGGCGGCCGGTGCGCAGGTACTCGTCGAGGAACTCCCCCGGGTCGTCGCGGCCGAGCAGCCGGACCACCCCGGCCAACTCCACCCCGTGCCGGGGCAGTTGGTCGCCGGCCCGGCCCCGGACCAGCATCAACGCGTTGCGGACCTGGGCGGCCAGGGACCAACCGGCGGCCATCTCCGCGGCGTCCGCCGGATCGATCAGGCCGGCCCGCTCGGCCGCCGCGAGGGCATCGAGGGTACGCGTGCCGCGCAGCGCCGGGTTCGCGCCGGCGTGCCGGAGCTGGACGAGTTGCACCGCCCACTCCACGTCGGCCAGCCCACCGCGACCCAACTTGGTGTGGGTGGCCGGATCGGCCCCACGGGGCAGCCGCTCGGTCTCCACCCGGGCCTTGATCCGCCGGATCTCGACGACCTGCTCGCGGGTCAGCCCGTCGGCCGGGTACCGCACCGGGTCGATCATCGCCTCGAACTCGGCGCCCAGGCCCGCGTCGCCGCAGACGAACCGGGCGCGCAGCAGCGCCTGCGCCTCCCACACCCGCGACCAGCGGGCGTAGTACGTCGCGTACGCGGCGAGGCTGCGGACCAGCGGACCCTGGCGGCCCTCCGGGCGCAGGTCGGCGTCGACGCCCAGCGGCGGGTCGGGGGCGGGCACGCCGAGCAGCCGACGAAGTTCCTCGGCGATCGCGTGCGCGGCGGCGCTGGCGGCACTTTCGGCGACTCCGGCGGGCGGGTCGTAGACGAAGAGCACGTCGGCGTCGGAGAGGTAGTTCGACTCGTACCCGCCGAGCCGGCCCATGCCGATCACGGCGAACCGCAACCCTTCCGGCGCGGGTTGGCTGGCCTGGGCGGCGCGCAGCGCGGCGGCCAGGGTGGCGTCGGTGACGTCGGCGAGCGCCGTACCGACCTGGGTGATGTCGGACAGGCCGGGAGCCGGCCGGTTCGCACCGTCCGGACGGGTGGGGCTGGGTGCGAGGGAACCCGCCCGGCAGAGCACGTCGGCGCAGGCCACCCGGACCAGCTCCCGACGGCGCAGCGCGCGCACCGCGCTGGTCGCCTCGACCGGGTCGGCGTGCCGGGCCGCCGCCGCCAGGAACCCCTCCCGCAGCACCTCCGGCGGGCGTGGGGCCAGCTCGTTCTCCTCGGCCAGCAGCCGCAGCGCCTCCGGGTCGCGGGCGAGCAGGTCGGCCACGTACCGGGACAGGGCGAGGACCCGGGCCAGCCGGCGGGCGACCGGGCCGCCGTCGCGCAGCAGCCGCAGATACCAGGGGGTGCTGCCCAGCTTGTCGGAGACCTTGCGGTAGTTGAGCAGCCCCCGGTCCGGCTCCGGCGCGTCGGCGAATTCGCTGAGCAGCACCGGCAGCAACGTGCGCTGGATGGCTGCCGTGCGGCTCACCCCGCCGGTGAGCGCCTGGAGGTGACGCAGCGCCCCGGCCGGGTCGGCGAAGCCGAGGATCTCCAGGCGGTTGCGGGCCGCCTCCGGGGTGAGTCGCAACCCGTCCGCCGGCACCCGGGCCACCGACTCCAGCAGCGGCCGGTACAGCAGTTTGGCGTGCAGTCGGCGTACCTCGGTGGCGTGGGTGACCCACTCGGCCCGGAAGCTCTCCACCGCGCTGCGCCCCGGCGTGGCCGTGAAACCGAGCGCGGCAGCGAGCCAGCGCAACGCGCCCGGCTCGGCGGGCACCGTGTGCGTACGACGGAGCCCTTGCAGTTGCAGCCGGTGCTCGACGCTGCGCAGGAAACGGTAGCCGCGCAGCAGGGCCTCGCCGTCGGCCCGACCGACGTAGCCGCCGGCGACCAGGGCGCGCAACGCCGGGATGGTGCCGGGCTCGCGGAGCGTCTCGTCGCCGCGACCGTGCACGAGTTGCAGCAACTGGACGGCGAACTCGATGTCGCGCAGCCCGCCGGGACCGCGCTTGATCTCGCGTTCCAGCTCCTTCGGCGGGATGTTGTCGATGATCCGGCGGCGCATGGCGCGGACGTCCTCGACCGCCTCGGGTCGTTCGGCGGCCCGCCAGACCAGCGGCGCGAGCTGGTCGATCCATTCCTGGGCCAGCGGCAGGTCACCGGCGGCCGGGCGGGCCTTCAGCAGCGCCTGGAACTCCCAGGTGCGCGCCCACCGCCGGTAGTAGGCCAGGTGGCTCGCGAGGGTCCGCACCAGGGGGCCCCGGCTGCCCTCGGGGCGCAGTGCGGCGTCGACCGGCCAGGCGACCAGCCCACAGATGGAGATCAACCGGGTCGCCACCTGGGTCGCGGCGGACAGGTCGGCGTCCTCGGCGGCGACGAAGATGACGTCCACGTCGGAGACGTAGTTCAGCTCACCGCCGCCACACTTGCCCATCGCCACCACAGCGAGCCGGGGCCGCTCGGTGCCGTCGGCCAGCTCGGCGACAGCGATCTCGTACGCCGCCGACAGCGTCGCGTCGGCCAGCGCGGAGAGCGCGGCCATCGTCTGCTCCAGGCCGCGACCGCCGGTCAGGTCGGCCGCCGCGATCCGCAACAACGCCAGGCGGTACGCGGTCCGCAACGCCGCCACCGGGTGGCCGCCGTCGGCCGGCTCCAGCCGCCCCTCGGCGATCGGGGCGAGCCCGTCCGGTGCGGTACGCAACGTCAGACAGTGCTCGGGGTTCGCCACCAGGTGGTCGCCGAGCGCCGACGAGGCACCGAGCACCGCGACCAGCCGCCGCCGCAGCCCGGGGTCGTTGTGCAGGTCCGCGAGCAGCGACGATTCGGCACTGCCATCGGTGGCGCGGCTCCCGGCGGTGCCGTCGGCGCTGCGGCTCTCCGCTTCCACGATGCGGTGCAGCTGCCGCAGCGCCAGGTCCGGGTCGGCGGCCCGGGACAGCGCGGCGAGCAACTCCGCCGCGGCCTCGTCGACCGGCTCCTGCTCGGCCGGCTGCCACAGCCGCAGCCCGTCCGGGCCGAGGAGGTCCGCGGCGCGCGCGCCGCCGTCGCCCTCGGCGGTGCCGAACCCGTACCGGGCCAGTCGCCCCGGTGCCCTGGTCGGCCGGCTCATCAGTGCCCGAGCAGCGGCAGGCCGCGCCGCGTCGTGCTGTCGTCCAACTCGCCGAGTGCCAGCGCGGCGAACCGGGCGGCGAACGGTTGCCAGACCTCCTCGATGTCGGCCAGCACCGAGGCGCAGGCCGCCACGACCAGCTCCGGGTCGTAGCCCAGCTCGGCGAGTTGGGTCGAGTCGGTGGCCCAGTCGGCGATCATCGCGGCGTCGCACTCGATGTGGAACTGCAACCCCCACGCCCGGTCACCGAGGCGGAACGCCTGATGCGGGTAGCGGGTGGACGCGGCCAGCAGGGTGGCACCCCTGGGCAGCTCGGTGATCTCGTCGGAGTGCCACTGGAGCACGTCCGGGATCAACGGCACGTACCGGAACAGCGGGTCGTTCTCGGCGGCGTCGCGCCGGCCGACCACGCCGGGGCCGATCTCCGGCCCGGACGGGCTGCGCTCCACCAGGCCGGCGTGCGCGGTGGCGAGCAGCTGCGCGCCCAGGCAGACCGCCAGGGTCGGCACCCGGTGCCGGACCGCCTTGCGCAGCAGGCCCTCCACCGCGGGAAACCACTGCGCACCGGGCGAGCCGTCCGGCAACGGGTACGCCTGTTGGTCGCCGCCGAGCACCACCACCGCCGCGTACCCCTCCAGGTCGGCGGGGAGCTCGTCGCCGGCGTGCGGGCGAACCACCCACAGCTCCAGCCCAGCCTCGGTCAGCCACTCACCCAGCCGGCGCGCGTCGTCCGTCGGGTCGTTCTCGATCACCAGCGCGGTTGCCACCCGTCGAGGCTAGCGGGTGCACCGCACGGCACCACCCCCCGGCACGGGCCGGTGCGGTCTCCCGTCGCCCGGGCACGGGTCACGTCGGAGTGATTAGGCTCTGTCGTTGTGATCAACGAGGACACGCCTGCCGTACGCCCGCCCGTGCTGCGCCCCGGTGACACCGTGTTGCTGGTGTCGCCGTCCGGGCCGACCTCGCCGGAGCGGCTGGCCCGGGGCATGGAGTTGCTCACCGGCTGGGGGCTGCGCCCGGTGCCGGCGCCGAACGCGTACGCCCGCCACGGCTACCTCGCCGGCACCGACGACCTGCGCATCGCCGACCTGAACGTGGCCTTCGCCGACCCGCAGGTGCGCGGAGTGATCTGCACCCGCGGAGGCTACGGCGCCCAACGGATCGTGGACGCCATCGACATGGCCGCCGTCCGCCGTGACCCGAAGGTGGTGGCCGGCTTCTCGGACATCACCGCGTTGCAGTTCGCGCTGTGGCGGGGCGCCCGCCTCGCCGGGGTGCACGGCCCGGGGGCGGCCTGGCGCGACGAGCGGACGCCGCTGCGCTCCGCCGAATCCCTGCACGCGGCGCTGATGACGACCGAACCAGTGACCGTCGAGGCGGTCCCCACCGAGGAGACCTTCGACATACGCGTCCCGGGTCGCGCCACCGGCACCCTGCTCGGCGGCAACCTGTGCATGATCGCCGCGTCGATCGGCACACCGGACCTGCCCGACCTGACCGGTGCGGTGCTGTTGATCGAGGACGTGCAGGAACCCCCGTACAAGGTCGACCGGATGCTCACCCACCTGCGCCGGGCCGGCGCGCTCGACGGCCTGGCCGGGGTGGCGGTCGGGCAGTTCACCGAGTGCGGCGACGGCTGGGACACCACGATCGTCGACGTCCTCTCCGAACGCCTCGGCGACCTGGGCGTACCGGTCCTCGGCGGCCTTCCGATCGGCCACGGCCCCAACCAACTCACCGTCCCGGTAGGCACCCAGGCCACCCTCGACACCACCACCGCAACCCTCAGCACAACCCCCGCAGTCCAGTAACCCCCGGCCCCCTCGCGCCGGAGTACCCGGTGATCATGAAGTTGTTGTCACTTTCCACGGCGTGTCGCGGCAACAACTTCATGATCACCGCAGGGGGTCAGGGGGTCAGGTGGGCTATTGCTCCTGTTTCCAGGGCGGACCAGATGCCCTTCGGGGTGCGGGTGATGCCGTGGGGTTCGGAGTTGGGGGTGGGGAGCGGGTAGCTCTCGATCCGTCCGCTGGGATCGAGGTGACCGATCCGGTTCGCGCCCCACTCGGTGAACCACGCGCCGCCGTCCGGGTCGGTCACTATCGCGTGCGGACGGGCCGCCCGGTCCGGCAGCGGGATCTCGACGATCTCGCCATCCGGGGCGATCCGGCCGAGTTGGCCGGCCGCGATCTCCACGAACCAGATGGTGCCGTCGTCACCGCAGGTGATGCCGACCGGGCCAGCCTTCACTGTGGGTAGCGGATACAGCATCACGGTGCCGTCGAGGTCGATCCGGCCGACCGCGTTCGCCTGGTTGAGGGTGAACCACAGCGCCCGGTCCACGCCGGCAGTGATCATCGAGGCGAATCCGCCGGTCACCGGCAGCGGGAACGCGCTGTGGGTGCCGTCGGTCTCCACCCGGCCGATCGTGTCGGAGGTCATCCCGGTGTACCAGAGCGCGCCATCAGGTCCGGCCGCGATGCCGCACGGCCCGGTGCCGGCCGGCAGCGCGATGCTGCGCTGCTCGCCGTCGACGGTGATCCGGCCGATCCGGTCGTCGCCCGAGCGGGTGAACCAGAGCGCCCCGTCCGGCCCGGTCGTGATGATCAACGGGCGGCTGCCCGCCGGCTCCAGCGGGTAGGTCCGGACCGCGCCGTCGGGCGAGAACCGGGCGATCCCGCCGGCCTGGGCCAGCGTCAGCCACAACGCGCCGTCCGGGCCAGGCGTGATGCCGTACGGCCCAGAGTCCGGCCCGGTGAGTGGAATCTCCCGAATTTCGACGGTCATTTCGTGTCCTTCCGTCGGTGATCGTCCACCCTGACCGCTCGGCCGGCGACGACACAACCGATTTCGGCTACCGCCGGCCAGGATTGTCAGCTCGCTGACAGGGTCGCCATGGCTTCCGCCCAGGCTGCCCGGTCACTGTCGGTCACGACAGCGCACGATCACCGAACCTCTGGAGGACAGCATGTCCCGCACCATCCGTAGGAAGCACCTGCTGGCCGGCCTGGCCACCGCCGGCGTCCTCGGCGTCGGGATCGCGGCCCCGACGATGGCGTTCGCCGCCGACACGCCCACGCCGGCTCCGAGCACCAGCACCGCCCCGGCTCCGGGCGCCAAGGCCGACCGGCAGGGTGAGTTCGCCGAGGCACTCGCCAAGGAACTGGGCGTGCCCACCGACAAGGTGACCGCCGCCCTGGAGAAGATCCGCGAGCAGCACCGGCCGGCCGACCGACCCCAGCGACCGTCCGCCGAGGACCGGCAGGCCGCGCTCAAGCAGCGCCTGGAGCAGGCCGTCAAGGACGGCAAGCTCACCCAGGAGCAGGCCGACGCCATCACCAAGGCCGTCGAGGCCGGCGTCTTCCCCGGCCCGGGCGGCCACCGTGGCCCGGGCGGCCCGCACGGTCCCGGTGGCCAGCACGGCGAAGGTACGCCCGGCAAGTGATCCGACGGGCCGACCCCGGCAGGCACTGACCCGCCGGGGCCGGCCTCGGCGCACCACCAGCGACCCGGCACGCGCCGACCCGGCCCGGGCCGGCCTCGGCACACCACCAGCGACCCCGGTCCGTCTGCCGGAACGTGCCCCACCCGGCCCGTTGCGGCTTGATCCACTCGGTTTTCAGGAAGTGGGGGTATCCAACGCCCTCGGATACCCCGACTTCCTGAAAACCGAGTGGATCACGGGCTCCGGTTTCTCAGCCACGCCACGCCAGGCCAGGCCAGGCCAGGCCAGAGCAGGCCAGGCCAGGCCAGAGCAGGCCAGGCCAGGCCAGAGCAGGCCAGGCCAGGCCACGCCAGACCAGGCCGGAGCAGGGCCGGCCAGAGCAGGACCGGCCAGAGCAGGACCGGCCAGAGCAGGACCGGCCAGAGCAGGACCGGCCAGAGCAGGACCGGCCGGAGCAGGGCCGGCCGGAGCAGGGCCGGCCCTGGAACGGGTGGTCAGCTCTGCTGGGGCGGGGGCGAGAACACGCCCACGCGATTGCCGGTCGGGTCGAGCAGGTGGGCCGACGTGAGACCGCTCGGCACCGTACGCGCCGGCACCAGCACCCGACCGCCGGCCGCTTCGGCCCGCCGGCAGGTTTCCTCGACGTCGGCGACCTCGGCGTAGAACATCGCGTAGTTCGGCGAACTCCCGTCGGTCGCGCGGATCGCCCCGCTGATCCCGGTGTCGCCACCGGCTCCGGTCACCCGGTAGGACCCGCCGTTGGCCGGCCCCTGCTCCTCGAAGGTCCAGCCGAACAGCTCTCCGTAGAACTTCTCCGCGTCCTCGGGCCGGTCGGCGCCGATCTCGAACCAGGTGATGGGCGTGGTGGACCTGGACATCTGTTGCCTCCAGAAATTTCCGGGCCGGCCGTTCGGCCGCCGTCTGAAGCAGTCTCGAGGCCGTCCGCGACAGCGTCCTGTCGGTGTTTCCGGATCATCCGACCGGGTTGTCGGCGACCCGGCCCACCCCGCCCGGGTTGTCGTCGACCCGGCCCACCCCGGCCCGGGTGGTCGTCCACGCGGCGCCGTCTCAGACCAGGCTCAGCGGGCGGAGCCGTTCGTGCGGGATGTCGAGATCGGTCAGGTGCAGCTCCCGGGCCACCACGTCGGGCAGCGCCCGGACCGTCCGGATCCGGTCGGTGCGGAAGCAGCGCAGCTCGTCGCGCAGCCGGCACCAGGCCACCAGATACCAGTGTCGGGAGTTGCCGAGGTAGCCGAGTGGCTCGACGTCACGGGTCGAGTCGGCGCCGGCGCGGTCGGCGTACCGGATGCGCAGCACCCGCCGCGCGGTGACCGCCTCGGCGATGGTGGCCGGGACGGGCGTGGCCGGCCCGTCGCCGATCAGGTGCACCCGGCCGGCGAGGCGGTGTGCCTCGGCGGCGTCGGCGGCCGGCAGCACCGCCACCAGCTTGCGCAGCGCGGTGCCGGCCGGCCCGGCGAACGGCGAGTCGGCGAGCCGGTGCAGCGCCACCGCCATCGCCACCGCCTCGGCGGCGGTCAGGTTGACCGGCGGCAGGGTGCGGGCGCGGTCCAGGACGTAGCCGCCGGTGCGCCCGGGCTCGGCCCAGATCGGCACGCCGGCCTCCTGCAACGCGCCGAGGTCCCGTTCGATGGTCCGGCTGCTCACCTCGAAGCGGGCGGCCAGCCAGCGGGCGCTACGCGGGCGTGGTGACACCGCCCGCAGCTCCTCGACCAGCGCGTACAGGCGATCCGTGCGGTTCATGCCCGGCACGCTACGGCCGGGGTACGACGCCCTCCGGCGACGTGCGCGCCCGCGAGCGCCTCGACCGTCGGAGATTTCCGTCAGCGGCTGACGGAAACTGTCCAAGATCTCCATGCGCGAAGACGCGCGCCCGCAGACGCACGGCCTCACGCGCGCGGCCTCAGGCGATGCAGGCGCAGACGATCAGCGCGGCCCCGAAGTGGGTGGCGGCGCTGACCCGGGCGGCCGGGTGCGGCTCCGGGGAGCAGATGACCTCGCCGAGCTTGCCGGGGGTGAGCAGGTCCAGCACCACGAAGGCCAACGCCATGATCGCCAACCCGACCAGCCCGAAGAGCAACGTGGAGGCGAGCCCCTTGCCGAAGTCGCTGTAGCTGGTCAGGATCGCGGTGAAGACGATCCCGGCGATGCCGAGCTGGTTGGCGGCGAGCAGCAACCCCGCGTTGGCGTTGCGCTCGACCCAGATCAGGTCCCGTAGCCGGCCCGGGGTGAGCAGGTCGACGAGCCCGAACCCGGCGGCCATCAGCCCGACGCCGACGATCCCGAACACGACGCTCTGCCAGGCACCGCTGAGCAGATCCTCCAGCACCGACTTGCCTCCCGACTCTCCGTCCGGAGGGGTACCGGCGCGGTGATCGAGACGATAGCGGCAGCGCGCAATGGCGTCAGCCCCTGCGCCTACAGCGCCAGGTAGCGCTGCCGCTCGTACGGGGTGACCTCGCGGCGGTACTGCTCCCACTCGGCCCGCTTGTTGCGCAGGAAGAAGTCGAAGACGTGCTCGCCGAGCACCTCCGCCACCAGCTCGGAGCCGGCCATCACGTCGATCGCCTCGGCGAGGTTCTCCGGCAGCGCCTCGTAGCCCATGGCGCGCCGTTCCGCGCTGGTCAGTGACCAGACGTCGTCCTCGGCGCCCGGCGGCAGCTCGTACCCCTCCTCGATGCCCTTGAGGCCGGCACCGAGCAGCACCGCGAAGGCGAGGTACGGGTTGGTGGCCGAGTCCAGTGAGCGGACCTCGACCCGGGCCGAGTTGGGCTTGCCGTACGCGGGAACCCGGACCAGCGCGGACCGGTTGAGGTGACCCCAGCAGACGTACGCCGGGCTCTCCGTGATCCGGTCGGGCAGGTGCTGCGGGAAGAGCCGCTTGTACGAGTTGACCCACTGGTTGGTGACGGCCGTGTACTCCCGGGCGTGCACCAGCAGGCCGGCGATGAACGACTTCGCCACCTTGGACAGCTTCATCGGGTCGCCGCTGTCGTGGAAGGCGTTGCGCTCCCCCTCGAACAGCGACAGGTGGGTGTGCATGCCGCTGCCCGGCTGGTCGGTGAACGGCTTCGGCATGAAGCTGGCCTGCACGCCGGTGGAGAGCGCGACCTCCTTGACCACGTGCCGGAAGGTCATGATGTTGTCGGCGGTGGTCAGCGCGTCGGCGTAGCGCAGGTCGATCTCCTGCTGGCCGGGCGCGACCTCGTGGTGGCTGAACTCCACCGAGATACCGATCCGTTCCAGCGCCAGCACGCCCTGGCGGCGGAAGTCCCGGGCCACGGCGTGGGTGGTGTGCTCGAAGTAGCCGCCGGTGTCGACCGGGGTGGGCACCGAGCCGTCCTGCGGGCCGTTCTCCAGCAGGAAGAACTCGATCTCGGGGTGGGTGTAGAAGGTGAAGCCCTTCTCGGCCGCCTTGGACAGGGCGCGGCGCAGCACGTGCCGGGGGTCCGCCCAGGACGGGCTGCCGTCGGGCAGCAGGATGTCGCAGAACATCCGGGCGCTCTCGCCGCTGACCCCGCCCTCGAAGGGGAAGACCTGGAAGGTGGTCGGGTCGGGCATGGCCACCATGTCCGATTCGAAGACCCGGGCGAAGCCCTCGATCGCCGAGCCGTCGAAGCCGATGCCTTCCTCGAAGGCCGCCTCCAGCTCGGCGGGCGCCACCGAAACGCTCTTGAGCGTGCCCAGAACGTCGGTGAACCACAGCCGGACGAACCGGATGTCCCGCTCTTCCAGCGTCCGGAGGACGAACTCCTGCTGACGGTCCACTTCCCCAACCCCTCGCGACACTGTTTTGTCCGCCTTGGCCGGGCTGCGCCCGACCTGATCGCCCAGTCTTCCCGGGCCTGGTTACGCAGACGTTACGCGAACTGCCGCCGGCCGTCCCCTCGTGTCCCGCCCGGCGAGCGGGGGCCCGGCCGGACCCGCGACGTCCGCCGCCGGGCGGGCCGGGCTCCTGCCGTCGCGGCCCGGCCGGCGCCCGTGGCGGCGGGTGGCGGCAATCTCGTCCGAGGGTACGGATTGTCGCCACGGGGCTGGGGCAAGATGAAGGCATGCCCACCCTGCGCCTCGCCCTGTCCCAGGTCAACCCGACCGTCGGCGACATCGCCGGAAACGCCGACCTGGTCCGCAGCTGGACCCGCCAGGCCGCCGATGCCGGTGCCCAACTGGTGCTCTTCCCGGAGCTGATGCTCACCGGTTACCCGGTCGAGGACCTGGTCTTCCGGCGGTCCTTCGTCGCCGCGTCCCGGGCCGCCGTCGAACGGCTGGCCGCCGACCTGGCCGCCGACGGTCTCGGCGAGTTGCCGGTGGTGGTCGGTTACCTGGACGCCGACGGGCCGCCGCAGGTCAGCGGGGACGCCGAGGCGGGCCGGGGGGCCCGTAACGCCGCGGCGCTGCTGCACCGGGGCGTGGTGGCCGCCCGCTACTTCAAGCACCACCTGCCCAACTACGGGGTCTTCGACGAGGACCGGTACTTCGTCCCCGGTGACGCGCTGACCGTGGTGCGCATCGGCGGTGTGGACGTCGCGCTGACCATCTGCGAGGACCTGTGGCAGGCCGGCGGTCCGTTCGCCGCCGCCCGGCGGGCCGGCGTCGGGCTGGTCGTCAACATCAACGGCTCGCCGTACGAGCTCAACAAGGACGACATCCGGTTGCCGCTGGTCCGCCGCCGGGCCGCCGAGGCGGGTGCCGCCATCGCGTACGTCAACATGACCGGCGGCCAGGACGAGTTGGTCTTCGAGGGCGACTCGATGATCGTGAGCGCCGACGGTGGGCTGCTCACCCGGGCCCCGCAGTTCGTCGAGCACCTGCTCGTGCACGATGTCGAGCTGCCGGCCGCCGGCGCCGCGCCGACCACCGAGACGGTGGCGGACGGCATGCGGATCGTGCACAGCACCCTGGACGGCGTTCCGCCCGCGCCGGCCGGCCCGGCCGTCACCGGCGGGCTGATCGAGCCGGTGGCCGACGAGGCCGAGGTGTGGCAGGCGTTGGTGCTGGGCCTGCGCGACTACGTCAACAAGAACCGGTTCCCCTCGGTGGTACTCGGCCTCTCCGGCGGCATCGACTCGGCGGTGGTGGCCGCCCTCGCCGTCGACGCGCTCGGGCCGGACCGGGTGGTCGGGGTGTCGCTGCCCAGCCAGCACTCCTCGGAGCACTCCCGGGAGGACGCCGCAGACCTGGCCAAGCGCACCGGCCTGGACTACCGCGTCGAGCCGATCCAGCCGATGGTCGACGGCTTCCTGGCCAACCTGTCGCTGTCCGGGGTGGCCGTGGAGAACCTGCAGGCCCGGGTCCGTGGCGTGATCCTGATGGCGCTGTCGAACCAGGAGGGCCACCTGGTGCTGACCACCGGCAACAAGAGCGAGCTGGCGGTCGGCTATTCCACCCTGTACGGCGACTCGGTGGGCGGCTTCAACCCGGTCAAGGACGTCTGGAAGACGCTGATCTGGCGACTGGCCAAGTGGCGGAACAGGGACGCGGCGCGGCGCGGTGAGACCGCCCCGATCCCGGAGAACTCGATCGGGAAGCCGCCCAGCGCCGAGCTGAGCCCGGGCCAGCTCGACAGCGACAGCCTGCCCGACTACGACGTCCTCGACCCGATCCTGATCGGTTACGTCGACGGCGACCTCGGCCGTGACGGGCTGGTCGAGTCGGGTCACGACCCGGCGATCGTGGACAAGGTGCTGCGGCTGGTGGATACCGCCGAGTACAAGCGACGGCAGTCGGCGCCAGGCACGAAGATCTCCATGAAGGCGTTCGGTCGGGACCGCCGTCTGCCGATCACCAACCGGTGGCGCGAGCACGGCTGAGCCGTACCCCTGGGGGTGCCGGGTCGGTGGCGCGGCCCGGCGCCGCCGCACGGTGACCTGGCGGTCACGTCGCCGCCTTCTCGCCCCGGGGTGGAGTGACATCTTGCACTGGGCCCTGCCGTCAGCACGTCGCGCGGTGCGACGATCGCGACGGAACCCGGGGACCGCGCAGGCGGCCTCGAGGAAGGGAGACAGAGATGGTGGAGTCCACTCCGAACGAGGTGACCGCGTTGTACGGCGGCCCGGCCACCCGACGGGTCCGCACCCGCGACCTGATGGCCGCCAAGGAGCGCGGCGAGCGGTGGCCGATGCTCACGTCGTACGACCAGTACACCGCGTCGATCTTCGATCAGGCGGGGGTCCCGGTGCTGCTGGTCGGCGACTCGGCCGCGAACAACGTGTTCGGCTACGAGACGACCCTGCCGATCACCGTCGACGAGCTGCTCCCGTTGGTACGGGCGGTGGTGCGGGCGACCCGGCAGGCGCTGATCGTCGGTGACCTGCCGTTCGGCTCGTACGAGGAGGGCCCGGCCCAGGCGCTGCGGACCGCCGTCCGGTTCATGAAGGAGGGTGGCTGCCACGCGGTGAAGTTGGAGGGTGGCCGCCGTAACGCCGCGCAGATCGCCGCGATCGTCGGTGCCGGCATCCCGGTGATGGCGCACATCGGTTTCACCCCGCAGAGCGAGCACACCCTGGGCGGCTACCGGGTGCAGGGCAGGGGCGACGCCGCCGACGAGGTGCTGGCCGACGCGCGGGCGGTGGCGGAGGCGGGCGCGTTCGCTGTGGTGCTGGAGATGGTGCCCGGCGAGGTGGCCAAGCGGATCACCCACGAGCTGCCGATTCCCACAGTGGGCATCGGCGCGGGCCCGGACACCGACGCGCAGGTGCTGGTCTGGCAGGACATGGCCGGGCTGCGGACCGGCAAGGCCCCCCGGTTCGTCAAGCGGTACGCGGACCTGGCCGGCACCCTCACCGACGCCACCCGCCGGTTCGCCGACGAGGTCCGCGGCGGCGAGTTCCCGGCCGCCGAACACACCTTCTAGCCAGCGATGTCGGGGTGTCCCCCGCGCTGGGGACACCCCGACACCGAGGCTCAGAGGTCGGTGACGCGGATGCCGGCGTGGGCCTTGTAGCGCTTGTTGATGGCGATCAGGTTGGCGGTGAACGCCTCGATCTGGTGGGCGTTGCGCAACCGGCCGGCGTAGATGCCCCGCATGCCGGGGATCCGGGCGGCGAGCGCGCCGACGATGTCGACCAGCTCGCGGTCCTCGGTGCAGATCAGCACGTCCAGATCGATCCGGTCGACCTCGGGGTCGGCGAGCAGCGGCGCGCTGACGTGGTTGAACGCGGCGCAGACCCGGGAGTCGGGAAGCAACGCGGCGGCCTGCTGCACGGCACTGCCCTCGGCGACGGTGAGCGCGTACGGGCCCTGCTTGTCGAAGCCGAGCGGGTTGACGCAGTCGACGACGATACGGCCGGCGAGTGGCTCGGCGAGGGCGGCGACGGTGGCGGCGTGCCCGTCCCACGGCACCGCGATGATCACCACGTCGCTGCGTCGGGCCACCTCGTCGTTGGCGGCACCGGTGACGCTGCCGCTGGCCGGCACCCCGGGCAGGGCGGCGATCTCGGCCGCGGACTCGGCGGCCCGCTCCGCCGACCTCGATCCGATCAGCACCGTCTGACCGGCCCGCGCGAACCGGTAGGCGAGGCCCCGCCCCTGGTCGCCGGTGCCACCGATGATGCCGACCGTCAGCCCGGACACGTCGGGCAGCGTGCTCGCGTCGTATGCCATGGCCTCATCCTCGCAAACCGCCCGGTGGGTCAGCAGCGCCGAGCGTTGTGAGAATCCCCGCTGCCCCGGACTCCCCCGGCGCCGACGGGCACCGGCAGCGCTCAGGCCAGCTCGAACAGGACGCTTCGGGCCGCCGGGTCGGCGGTGACCAGCCGGACCCGGACGCGTTCGCCGAGCGGCAGTTGGCCGAGGCAGCGGGCGCGTACCGGCGGGGCGTCCAGCGCGACGGTGCCACCGGGCGGGCGGGGCCGGGACTTGCCGTTGGACGGGGCGTCGACGTCGAGGACGGCCGCGTCGAAGGTTTCACCGACCCGGTGTTCCAGCACCGCCGCCTCGGCCAACTCGACGGCGCCACGAGCGGCCGACGAGGCGACCCGGTCGGTGCTCGCCATCGCCTCGGGCAGCCGGGGCAGCGCGGCGCGGGCCCAGTCGGGCACCGGCTGGCCGGCGTGCAGGGCCAGGCAGACCTCGGTGGCGTACCGGTCGGCAAGCCGCCGCAACGGGGCCGTCACGTGGGCGTACGCGGCCGCCACACCGCCGTGTTCCGGCTGCTCCGGCAGCGTCTGGTCGAAGGCGGTGTACGCGGCACCGCGCATCAGCTCGGCCGCCTGGTCGATGAACGCCGCGGCGCGCGGCTGGGCCGGGTCCAGAGCGGCGATGACCTGTCCCGGCCCCACGTCGTCGGGCCAGTGCACGCCCAGCGGGGCCGCGGCGGCCCGGAGCCGCTGCACCGCCTCCGGTTTGGGCGCCGGCATGGTCCGCAGCAGGCCGACCCGGCCGGCCAGCATGATGTCGGCGGCGGCCATCCCGGTCAGCAGGGAGATCTGCGCGTTGTGCTCCTCCATCGGCACCGGCGCGCGCAGCACCAGCCGCCAGCCCTCACCGTCGGGCTCCAGATCCTGCTCGGGCAGCGGCAGGTTGATGGCGCCGCGCCGCAACCCCCGCGCGGTCAGCAGGTCGCCGATCTCCGGCAGCAGGGCGATCGGGTCGGCCAGCCGTCCGGCCTCGGCCGCCGCCTGCACACCTGGGTAGTCGAGTTTGGCGCGACTGCGGACCAGGGCGCGTTCCAACTCGACGGCCACGGTGGCACCGTCGGCGTCCAGGTCGATGGTCCAGAGCACCGCGGCCCGGTCGACGTCGGGTAGCAGGCTGGCGGCACCCTCGCTGAGGGTGCGCGGGTGCAGCGGCACGTTCCCGTCGGGCAGGTAGATGGTCTGCCCCCGCCGCCAGGTTTCCCCTTCCAGCGCGCCACCAGGGGTGACGTGCGCGGCGACGTCGGCGATCGCGTACCGCACCCGGTAGCCGCCGCCCGGGCGGCGGGCGAGGTGCATCGCCTGGTCCAGGTCGCGGGAGGTGGCGGGGTCGACGGTGACGAACGGTATGTCGGTGCGGTCGACGGGCGGCTGCGGCGGTGCCGCAGCCGCCTCGTCGGCCTCACGCTGGGCGTCGGCCGGGAAATCCTCGGGCAGGCCGAGTTCCCGGCGCAACGCGCCGAAGTCGATGCGGGGCGCGAGTACGCGTCGGATGACCACGGGTCAATCCTGACAGTGCCACCGGTGATCCGCTTCCGGTGACCGGCCGGGAATTCCACCTGGCAAGAGGTGGTCCGTGCTCAGCCGGTCGCCTTGCGGGCGGCGGAGCGGGCGCCCTTCGGTGCGGTGGCTCGGGCGGCGACCGGCCGGGCCGGCGACTTGCGGGCGGTCACCTTGCGCGCCGGTGCCTTGGCCGCGACGGTCTTCTTCGCCGGGGCCTTCTTCGCCGCCGCCTTGCGGGCGGTGGTCGACGAGGTGCCCGTCACCTTCGCGGCCGGGGCCTTCTTGGCCGGGGCCTTGCGCGCGCCGCCGCTGGGGCGGGTGGACGCGGTCTTCTTCGCCGCTGCCGTCTTCTTCGCCGTTGTCTTCTTGGCGGCGGACGCCTTGGTCGCGACCTTGCGCGCCGGGGCCTTCGCCGCAGCGGTGGTCTTGCGCGCCGGGGCCTTCACGGCCGTGGTCTTCCTCGCCGCCGAGGCCGTCGTCTTCTTCGCCGTAGCGGTGGTCTTCTTCGCGGCGGCGGTGGTCTTCCGCGCCGCGGACGCCGGGGCGCGCTTGGCGGTGACGGTGGTCTTGCGCGCCGCCGACGCCGGGGCGCGCTTGGCGGTGACGGTGGTCTTGCGCGCCGCCGACGCCGGGGCGCGCTTGGCGGTGGCGGTCGTCTTGCGGGTGGCGGCAGCGGTCTTCGCCGGCGCCTTCTTGGCCGCGACGGTGGTCTTGGTCGTGGCGCGCTTCGCCGGTGCCTTCTTCGCGGGGGCCTTCTTCGCCGCCGTGGTGGTCTTCTTGGCCGGCGCGCGGCCTGCCGCGCCGGCGGCCTTCCGGGCCGGTGCCTTCGCTGCACCGGCGGTGGACTTGCGCACGGGGGTGGTCCGGCTCGCCGCCGTGTTCCGCTCCGCCGCGGCGGTCTTCTTCGCGGTGGTGCGTCGGGCGGCCGGGCGCTTGGTGGCCTGCTGTGCTTCGGCCATCGTGGTTCCCTCCTCGGGGGACGTGCTCTCGCGTGCGTCCTCGCGGAGCACGAAATGCCTCGGCGCGAGCCGTCCCGCGCCGCCTATCTGTCGTCCCCGGCCCAACGAGCGTCCTCGGCATCCCACGCCTCGTTCCGCTCCTGCACTCGTTGCAGGGCGTTCTCGGCGTCGGCCGCCGAGTCGTACGGCCCGAGAACGTGCTTCGCCGGACACACGTTGGCGTCCGTCTCGACCCGGTGATGCCGGGTGCACCAGTAGAACTGCCCACCACGCTCGCTGTCGCTCATGGGAATCACTGTGCACCGCGAACCGGCCGGCCGCCACCGGATCGCACAAGTCGCCGACGATCTCCACAGTAGATATGCATTGGCTTTGTCGGGCCGAAACACGGAAAAGAGGTCGGACGAACAGCCGGATCCTGCACGAAGCCGGCCTGGGGCATGATCTGCGTTCGTGATCAATACGGTGACCAGCACGGGGGCGTGCCCGGGGTGTGGGTCGACAACGGCGTCGGTTAGAGATGCGGTGCCATGGTGTCCCGGCTGCGAGTGGAATCTGGACGCTTACGACCCGGCACGACGCCGACGCGAGTTCGGGTGGAGGTGGATCGACCGGTGGACCTACCGGATGGCATTCCGGGCCACCAGGCGGCAGTTCACCCAACTGGTCGGGCGACCGCTGGGCACAAGCGGTTCCGGTACCGCTCGGACGCTCACTGCGGCAGCGTCACT
Organism: Micromonospora sp. DH14; assembly: GCF_029809455.1. Lineage (NCBI taxonomy): Bacteria > Bacillati > Actinomycetota > Actinomycetes > Micromonosporales > Micromonosporaceae > Micromonospora > Micromonospora sp. DH14. The sequence continues at coordinate 68,679 of NZ_JARVKT010000027.1, forward strand.
GCTACTGATGGCGGCGGTGATCGCGCTCGCGGTGGTCGGCGGATGGCTGATCGTGGCGTTCCCATTTCCCAACCTGGCGGTCGTGCCGGGTGTGGCGATGGTCGGTCTCGCGATCGCACTGCGGCCCCGATTCGGTCGCCTCGACCCGGAACTGGAGGTGCTCGACCGCGACCAGGCACCGGAGTTGTTCGGCCTGATTGACGAGGTGGCCACGGCTGTCGGGGCACCGCTGCCGGACGTGGTGGGCGTGGACGGCGCCATCAACGCGTACGCGGGCACTGTCGGATTGCGGCGGCGAAAGGTGCTCTGCCTGGGGCTTCCGCTCTGGGGTTCACTCCCCGCCGGTGGCCGGGTGGCGCTGCTCGGCCACGAACTCGGTCACTTCGTCAACAATGACCCACGCCGAGGGCTGCTCACCCAGCCCGTGTTCACCATGCTCGGCTCGGCCGCCGACCTGTTCCGGCCGGTGCGGACCAACGTCGGGGCCGGGCTGGTGGAGATGCTGGGCGACGCGCTGGGCCGCGCGTTCCAGTGGGTGGTGTCGCGGGTGCTCTTCGCCACGTACCTACTGCTCGTGGCGGTGGCGTTGCGGGACAGCCAGCGCGCCGAATACCTCGCGGACGATCTCGCCGGCCGGGCGGCCGGCACGACCGCCGCTACCGAATTCCTCGACATCCTGCTCATCACCGAGTCGCTGGAGCTGGCAGTGCGTCGGGAGACCCGAGCGGGACACGGCCCGGACCGGTGGCGTTCCGCCCTGGCCGAGTCCCGGGTAACCAGGGCCGACCAACTACCGCTGCTGCGGCAACTGTCGGTCCGCGACGGGGCGTCGCTGTTCGCCGCTCATCCGCCGACCGGAGTGCGGCGCCAGATGCTCGCCGGTCGCGCGTGGCAGGACCCCTCGGTGGCGCTCAGCGAGGCCCGCATGGAACGAATCGACGCTGAACTTGGCAGGGAGTACGACCGCTTCCGCCGTACGGTCAACTGGTCGGGCTGACGCCCGACGAGCGCCCGCGCGACGGCGTTGGCCAGAGCCGTCGCGGCCTATGATCGCCGGATGGCGATTCCGGACTACATCGTGGGCATGCGCAAGCACGTCGGCCACGACCTGCTCTGGCTGCCGAGCGTCAGCGCGGTGGTCCGCAACGACGCCGGTGAGCTGCTGCTCGGGCAGCGCGCCGACGACGGGCGCTGGTCGGTGATCAGTGGTTTCGTCGAGCCGGGCGAGCAGCCGGCCACCGCGCTGGTCCGCGAGGTGCGTGAGGAGACGGGGCTGGACGTCGCGCCGGTGCGGATGTCCAGCGCCGTGTCGCACCCGCACACGTACCCGAACGGGGACCGGTGCGAATACCTCAACCTGGGGTTTCTGTGCCGGCTGGTGGCCGGCACCGCCCGGGTCAACGACGACGAGTCGCTGGACGTGCGGTGGTTCCCGTTGGACCGGCTGCCCGAACTGGACAAGCACGCCCTGCTGGTCATCGCGTACGCGCTGCGGGAGAACCAGTTGGCCGGTTACCTGGAGCCGGGCACGACGTGGGACGACGTGCCCGACTGAGGTTCACACCGGGGTCGGCGCGAGGGCGACGGGCACGGCGGGCGCGGACCGGGCCGCCCGAATGGTGTACGCGAGCGCGTACGGCATGCACGCCAGGTAGAACATCGGCTCCAGCAACAGGCGGTCGGTGATCAGGAAGATCTCCCACGACGTGGGGCGGGGCAGGCCGAAGTTCCAGTCGGTCCAGCAGGCGAAGAGCCACAACGGCGCGGAGATCCGGTCGACGCTGTCCGCTGTCATCGCGTCGGCCGCAACGGTGCCGGGCCCCGGAATGGTCTGGATCACGAACAGGATCACGGCCAGGTCGGCGGCGACGAGCGCGCCGACGAGGCCCACCGACCAGGCGACGCCGACCCGGCCCCGGGCGGCGAGGCTCGCCGCAGCCCAGAGGGCCAGCGTCAGGCCCGCCGACCAGAGCAGCAGACCGGGTACGAAGCTGCCGAAGACACTGCCATTCATGACGGACATGAGCCCGAGTGCGGCCACACCGACGGGGAGCACCACGCCGAGCGCGATGCGCAAGGGGCCGTGCAGTGCGGTGTGCCGGGCCGAGCGTGCCGTGTACTTCGCCAACAGCACCGCGAAGCCGAGGATCAGCGTCGACCAGAGCGGCAACTGCACCGCGTTCGACCAGCTCACCCGCATCGACAGCCAGTTGTAGACCTGCGCCATGGCCAGCGCGCTGACGATCACGATCCCGGCGCAGGCGAGCGGGGCCAGGAGCAGGGCGGCGGCGGTACGGCGGGCCCGCTGATGCATCAGGCGGCGGTCGAGGAGCGGGGTGCCGGCTCGGCTGACGGCGAGGCTCGCCGCGAAGCCGACCATCGTCGTCCAACGACCACTCTCGGCGAGCACGTGCAGCTCGGCGGCCCATTCGCGGCGCAGGTCGTCGCGGACCTCGGCGGGCCAGCGGCGCACGGCCAGCCCCAGCAGCAGCTCGGCGATCCGACGGGTCAGCATGCCGGCGCTCCGGTGGTTGCTCGCGTGGCGCTCACCCGTTCGCCGCTCGGGTGCCCGGGTCGGGCTTTCGGCTCGACGTGGACGTCCATCCGGTGGCGCTGGGCGTCGCCACCAGAGCGGCGGGCGCGAACCGGGCCGCCCGGATGGTGTAGGCGAGCGCGTACGGCATGCAGGCCAGGTAGAGCATGGGCTCCACCAGCACCCGGTTGGTGATCAGGAAGATCTCCCACTGGATCGGCCGGGGCAGGCCGAAGTTCCAGTCCGTCCAGCACGCGAACAGCCACAGCGGCGCGGAGATCGGGTCGACGCGTTCCCGTGCCTCGATCACCGGCCCGGCGCCGATTCCGCCCGGGTAGGTGTCGACGACGGGGAGAATCACCGCGAGGTCGGCGGCGACGAGCGCGCCGAGGACACCCACCCACCAGGCGGCGCGGAGGCGACCCCGGGCGGCGAGGCTCGCCGCGGCCCAGAGGGCGAGGGTCAGGCCGGCCAACCAGAGCAACAGACCGGGTACGGCGCCGGCCAGACTCTCGGGACTGGTGACGCGCACGAACAGGATGACGGCCGCGCCGACGGGGATGACCACGCCGAGCGCTATGCGCAACGGACTGGCGAGGGCGGTGTGCCGGGCCCAGCGGGCAGCGAACACCGCCAACACGACCGCCAGCACGATGACGACAGTCGTCCAGATCGGCTTCTGCGCCCGCTCCGCCCAACCTGCCCGGAACATCAACCAGTTGTAGACCGGGAACATCACCAACGCACCGACGGCCACGATCCCGACGCAGGCGATCGGGGACAGCAGTAGCGCGGCGACAGTGCGGCCGGTTCGACCACGCATCAGGGTGCGGTCGACGAGCGGGGCACCGGCGCGACTGACGGCGAGGCTCGCCGCGAAGCCGACCATCGTCGTCCAACGACCAGTCTCGGCGAGCACGTGCAGCTCGGCGGCCCATTCGCGGCGCAGGTCGTCGCGGACCTCGGCTGGCCAGCGCCGGGCGGCCAACTCCAGCAGCAGCTCGGCGGCCCGGCGGGTCACCACGCCGGCGCCCCGGTGGGTTCGGTGCCGCCCCAGGACGGACGACCGTCGGGGATCGCGGCCCGCAGTTCGGCGAGCGTCCGTCGGGCCTGCGCCACACCTTCGGCGGTAAGCCGGTAGTAGCGGCGAGCCGGCCGGCCGGCCGTGGCGGGGTCGATCGCCTCCCAGTCGGCGGCCAGCCAGCCGGCCCCCTGCAGCCGGTGCAGCACCGGGTAGAGGGTGCCGCTGGGCAGGCCGGTCAGTCGCATCAGGTCCAGCCCGTAGTGCTGCTCGTCGGGCTCGGCGAGCAGTGCCGCGAGCACCTTCGCGACCGGAATCGTGATCCGCATCCGACCACTGTATCGGAACTCTACATAGGGTGGGGGCACCTTCTCCGCGCGTCGGTCGGGTGTGGCCGCATCGATCGTCGTGGCGTCGCCACCGTCGGTTTGCGCACCGCGCGGGCGGCCGGCAGCGCGGCGGTCACGTAGTCTGGCGGACTTTGCTTCCTGAGGAGGTTGACGTGGCCGAGTATCCGCAGGACGTCGTGCAACGCTTCCACGCCAACCCCGAACAGGTCGACGCCGGCCTGGTCGGCGAGCCGCCCCGGACCTGGGCGTCCGTCGTCATCGAGGAGTACGACCCGGCCTGGGCGCAGCGATTCGCCGCCGTCCGCACGTCGATCGTCGAAGCGCTGGGCGACGTGGCCCTCGGTGTGGAACACGTGGGATCCACGGCGGTGCCGGGGCTGGCGGCCAAACCGATCATCGACGTCGACCTCACCGTCGAGGACACCGCGACGGAGTCCGCCTATCTCCCCGCGCTGGAGCGGCTCGGGTGCCGGCTCGTCCTGCGCGAGCCCTGGTGGCACGGGCACCGGATGCTCGTCGGCCCGGCCGAGGACGTCAACCTGCATGTCTGGCCGCAGGGTGCGCCCGAGCCGGTCCGGCACCGGCTCTTCCGCGACTGGCTGCGCTCGCATCCGGACGACCGGGAGCGGTACGCCGAGACCAAGCGCCGCCTCGCGCGCGACACGGCGCACCGGCCGCGTGACTACAGCCTGGCGAAGAACAACGTGATCGACGAGATCTACGCGCGCGTCTTCGCCGCCTGATGACCTTGTGTCGCCGACGGCCGCGCGCAGATCTTGGACAGTTTCCGTTCAGACGTAACGGAAAGTGTCCAAGATCGGGCGGTGGGCCGCCGGTGCAGACCGCCCCCAACCGTGACGTTTCAGCGCGGCGGCTGCTGCATGATCCAGGTGGGCACCGGCTCCGACAGGGAACCCACCACCTCCCAGCCGGCCCGGCGGTACAGCTCGACGTTGCCCGGGTTGCTGGTCTCCAGGATCGCCGGCAGGCCGTCGGCGGCGGCACGGGCCAGCCCGGCCCGCATGACGGCCCGACCCCAACCGCGTCCGGCGCTGTCGGGGTGGGTGCCCAGGACACCGAGATACCAGAACGGGTACGTCGGCAGGGCGTCGTGCACGGTGTCGTCGTAGCCCTGCACCCGGGCCAGCACGTCAGCCGGGTAGGAATCTTCCTTCGGCGACCCGGGCACGACGGGCGACCCGGGCACGACGGCCGGCCCGGTAGCCGGCACGGTGCCCGGCTGCCCGGCCGCGGGCGGCTCCCAGATGGCGGCGGACGCGCCGGCACCGATCGTCCAGATCGACGACCGGTGCACCCGCTTGTCGAAGAGGTTCCCGAAGAAGATGGCGGCGTAACGCGGGTAGGTCTCCTCGTCCGGGAACAGGAACCGCAGCACGGGGTCCTTGACGAACGCGGCGACCAGCGAACCGACCACCGCGTCGCGGTCGGCCGGGGTGGCGATGGTGATCTCGGGCGTTGTCACAGCAGTCGACACTAGCCGGAAATGCGCCTTGACCCTGACACGGTGGCGGGCCGAAGACTGCTGCCATGGACCTCGATGACTACCAGAACCACTCCCCCTACAGCGCTCCCGGCCGGCACGGCGGGCTCCTCGACGCCGTGGCGACCGACATCCCCACCGTGGCGGCGACCGTCCGCAACGTGATCGTCCACTACCGGGCCGGCGGCGTGCAGCTGCCCGACGACCGGCTGGAGGAGGTGAACCACCGTTGGGTGGACCGCATCCTCGACACGGACCAGTCCCGTTTTCCCCTGCCCCTGACGAGCGGGCGTCCGGCAGCCGAAAGGGTGGCCGGCTGCTGCCGGGACCACACACTGCTGTCGGTCGCGATCCTGCGCCAGCACGGCATTCCCAGCCGCAGCCGGGTCGGCTTCGCCTCCTACTTCACCCCCGGCTGGCATCACGATCACGTCCTGGTCGAGTACTGGAACGGCCACCGCTGGGTCTGGGCGGACCCGGAGCTCGACCCGGCTGGCGACTGGCGGTTCGACGGCTACGACATCGACCCGGGGGCGGGTCGCTTCGACTCGGCGGCGCGGGTGTGGTCGGCGTACCGGGCCGGGACGACCGATCCCGACGTCTACGGTGTAGCTCCCGACCTGCCGGTCCACGGCGCCTGGTTCATCTACAACTACGTCCTGCACGAGCTGGCCCATCGACAGAAGGATGAGCTGCTGCTCTGGGACAGCTTCGGCGCGATGACCGACGACCTCGCCGACGCCGACCTCACGCTCGCCGACGAGATCGCCGCGCTGCTGCTGCAGGCGGACGACGGCGACGAGGCCGCGGAGAAGGCGCTGGCCGACCGGTACGCCACCGACAGCCGGCTGCGTCCCGGCGCTCGGGTGCGCAGTTTCTCGCCGGTCTCCGGCACGGTGAGCACCGTCGAGTTGCGCGTCAGCCGAAGGTGAAGGCGTACGCCTCGGCCCCGGACTCGCCGAACGTGATCTCCAGCGTCCGTTCGCGGATCGCGTCGTCCTGGCGGACGAGCTGGTAGAGGCGGCCGTCCTGGAGGACGCCGTTGCCGTCGGCGTCGACGTCGACGCCGTGTGACGGGCCGGGGGCGGCGCCGTCGAGCAGCACCCGGAACGGGATCGACCGTCCCGCCCCGGGGGCCAGCACGAGATGCGCGTCGCGGGCGTGGAACCGGACGGCGACGCCGCCGCCGGCCCGGTCGAGCACGACGTTCTCCGCACCGATCGTCCACTCCCCCGCCAGGGCCCACTGGTTGAGGTCGAGGCTCTGCGGCACCTGGTATTCGCGGCGTTCGTCCAGCGCGGGCTCGTTCGGCGACGCGAAGTGTTCACCGCGACTGAAACCGAGGTACGTCTCGGGTGTGCGCAGGTTGGCCCAGTCGGCCTCCGCCTCCGGGCCGACCCCCTCGACGGGTACGGGTGCGCGCTCGACGCCGAGCAGTTGCTGGAGCACCCGCTCGGACTGCTCGTAGCGTCCCTCGCCGAAGTGGTCGTCGCGGATGACGCCGTCGGTGTCCACGAAGTAGAGCGCCGGCCAGTAGTGGTTGCCGAAGGCACGCCAGATCACGTAGTCGTTGTCGACCGCCACCGGGTAGTCGATGGACCGGGCGGCGACCGCCCGCCGCACCCAGTCGACGTCGTGCTCGAAGCCGAACTCGGGCGTGTGCACCCCGACGACGACAAGCCCGTCGTCGCGGTACGCCTGCGACCAGGCGCGCACGTACGGCTCCTGGCGCAGCCAGTTGATGCAGGTCAGCGTCCAGAAGTTGACCAGGACGACGCGCCCGCGCAGGTCGGCGGGGCCGAGTGGCTCGGAGTTGAGCCACTCGGCCGCCCCGCCCAGCGGGGGCAGGTGCACGGCCATCTAGCGCAGCGACCGGAAGGCGGTGCGAAGCTCCTCGGAGAAGATCTTCGGCTGTTCCCAGGCCGCGAAGTGCCCGCCCACGTCGAGCTTGTTGTAGTAGATGAGGTTGGAGTACGCCTGCTCGGCCCAACTCTGCGGCGCCTCGTACAGCTCGTCGGGGAAGACGCTCACCGCGACCGGAATCTTGACGCCCTTGGCGGCGAAGAACGACAGTTTGTTCTCCGCGTACAGGCGGGACGCGGAGACGGCGGTGTTCGTCAACCAGTAGAGCGAGATGTTGTCCAGGATGTCGTCACGGGTCAGGCCCGCTTTCGCCCCGTCGAAGACCTGCGCGATCAGGGCCAGGCTCTTCGCGTCGTGGTCGAGCAGGAAGGACGCCAGGCCCACCGGGGAATCCGCCAGCCCGGTCAGCGTCTGCGGACGCGTCGCCATCATGAGGGCGTACGCGACGTGCTTCCACACGTAGTTGGCTTCCTCGGCGGCGCGCATCTCGTCGTCGGAGAGACCGGAGGGCAGCGAGCCCATGGCGTTGTTCGCGCCGGTGGTGTCGCCCTGGAACAGCAGGTCGATCTCGGGTGGGATCGCACCGGGCATGTTGGTGTGGATGCCGAGCAGTTCCGGGGGTGCCTGGAGGCCCATCTGGTCGACGATGACCGCGCCCCAGTCACCGCCCTGCGCGACGAACCGGTCGTAGCCGAGCCGCTTCATCAGCTCCGTCCAGGCGGTCGCGATCTTCTGCGGGCTCCACCCCGACTCGGTCGGCTTGCCGGAGAAACCGTGGCCGGGCAACGATGGGATCACCAGGTGGAAGGCGTCCGACGCGCTGCCGCCGTGCGCCGTGGGATCGGTGAGCGGCTCGATGATCTTCATCTGCTCGATGATGGACCCGGGCCACCCGTGGGTGACGATGAGCGGCAACGCGTCCTCGTGCTTCGAGCGCACGTGGATGAAGTGGATGTCCACCCCGTCGATGGCGGTCATGAACTGCGGTACGGCATTCAGCCGCGCCTCGACCTTGCGCCAGTCGTACTCATTTTCCCAATAGCGGGCGACGGCCTGGATCGTCGCGAGTGGCACGCCCTGCGACTGGTCGTCCACCGTTTCCTTGTCCGGCCAGCGGGTGGCTTTGATGCGCCTTTTCAGGTCGTCAAGGTCGGCCTGGGGAATGTCGACCGAGAACGGCCGGATCTCCGTGGTGCCCGGACGAGTCTTGGTTTTGACAGCCATGCGTGTTTCCTCTCCGTCTAGGTTTGCGCCTCGCGAGGAGAAAGCATCGGGTGCAGGCTCTGCCCGGACTCAGATGCCAATGAATGGGCACGCCGCCGCCATATCTCGGAGCCTAGAACGCCGAACCCCGGCCCGTGGCGATACGGCCCGTCACTGCGACTGGTCGCGGGCCGCGACGGCTTTTTCGGCGGCGCGACTGACCTGCTCCCAACCCGCCCAGGTGTCCATCCGCCGACGGGAGATGTCGAACGCCAGGTCGTACACCATGCTGCCGAGCAGGAGCCGCAGCGGCGGGTCGTCGCTGTCGACCAGCCGCAGCAGCGCCTCGGCGGCCAGCCGGGGTTCACTGTCGATCGAGCCTTCCGCCCACTGGCGTTCCAGCTCGGCACGCAGTGGCGCGTAGGCGTCCATCGGGGTGGTGGCGCGCACGCTGGTGTAGAGGTCGGTCCAGTAGCCGCCCGGCTGCACGATGCTGACGGTGACGTCGAAGGCCGCCGCCTCCATCGCCAGCGCCTCACTCATCCCTTCCAGGGCGAACTTGCTCGCGCTGTACAGGCCGGTGCTGGGGAAGCCGCCGAGCGCGGCGATGCTGGAGACCTGCACGATGTGGCCGGACCGTTGGGCGCGCAGGTGTGGCAGCACGGCCTGGCTGACCCAGAGCGCGCCGAAGAGGTTGACCTCGAACTGGGCGCGCGCCTCGGCCTCGGTGAACTCCTCGATCATGCCCATGGACAGGGTGCCGGCGTTGTTGACGACGATGTCGAGCCGGCCGAAGTGCTCGACGGCGGTGCCCACGGCCGCGATCACGGCCGCGCGGTCGGTGACGTCGAGGGTCAGGGCCAGCAGCCGGTCGGCGTACTTCTCGTCGAAGTCGCCCTGAGCGATGGTCCGGGCGGCGGCGACCACCCGGTCACCGCGGTCGAGCGCGGCGTCGGCGAAGGCGCGGCCCAGGCCGCGGCTGGCGCCGGTGATGAACCAGGTACGCGGGGCGGCGTCGGAGGGGGTGCGCATGCGAAGTCTCTCTTTCCTGTGACGAGACGATACGGTCCGTCTCGTTATGACAGAAGGCTAGCCCCGTCCCGACACCTCGTCAAGACGAGACGGTCCGTCTCGCCGTTGCTATCGTGGTGCCCCATGACGCCCAACACCGCCCGTCGGCGCGAGACCTCGCGGCGCGCCATCCTCACCGCGGCCTTCGACCTGCTTCAGGAGACGGGGTACGCGAAGCTCAGCATCGAGGGCATCGCCGCGCGGGCCGGCGTCGGCAAACAGACCATCTACCGCTGGTGGCCGTCGAAGGGCGCTGTCATCTTCGACGCCTTCCTCATGCTCAGCGAAGCCACCGAGGGTGGACCACCGACGCTGCCGGACACCGGCGACCTGGCGGCGGACCTGACGGTGGTGCTGCGCGCGACGGTCGAGGAGATGAACGACCCCCGCTACGAGCAACCGATGCGGGCGCTGGCCACCGAGATCGCGCTCGACCCCGAGCTGGCCGCTGCGTACGCCGAACGGCTGGACGGGCCGTTGAAGGAGGCCAAGCGGCAGCGCCTGCGCAGCGCCCAGCGGGCGGGCCAGATCGCCGACGACATCGACCTCGACGTGGCGGTGGACCTGATCTGGGGGCCGGTGCTCAGCCGCTGGCTGCACCGCAGCGGCCCGCTCACCGCCGAGTACGCCGACCTCGTCGTCAGCACCGCCCTCAACGGACTGCGCCCGCGCCGATCCGACGAGTGACGATCGGTGGGACGACTTTGCGCTGCCGCAGCGTGGTGCGGCAACATCAGGCGCCGTGACGGCACCAGGCACGGCCTCCGACAACGACATTCCGGCCCGCACGCCCCGGGTGAGTCGGCGGGTCAGACACTGGTTGGCCGGTGCCGGGGTGGCCACCCTGGCCGCCGTCCTCGGCATCACCCTCGCCGTACGCGGCGGCGCCACCCCGGCCTGCGCCGCGCCGCCGACCGGCAACGCCGTCCACAAGGGCAAGGCCAGCTTCTACGACGCGGGCCGCTCGGGTGGCAACTGCTCCTTCCCGGGCCCGCCGGCGGACCGGCTCTACGTGGCCCTCGGCGCGGCCCAGTACTCCGGATCGGCGGCCTGCGGCAGCTACCTGCAGGTGAGCGGTCCGAAGGGCACGGTCCGGGTCATGGTGATGGACCAGTGCGGCGGCTGCGGACCCAGCAAGATCGACCTTTCCACCGAGGCGTTCACCAGGATCGCCGACCGGTCGCAGGGCATCGCGCCCGTGACGTACCGGGCGGTGGTGAACCCTCCTCTCGACGGCGGGCTCACCTTCCGGATGAAGGGTGGCGCTTCGCGGTACTGGTTCGCGGTGCAGGTCGGCAACCACGGCAACCCGCTGCGCTCGGTCGAGGCGAAGGGGCCGGGTGGCGGCTTCCGCAAGGCCGTCCGCCAGGGCGACAACCACTGGACCATCGAGGGCGGGATCGGTCCCGGGCCGTACAGCATCAGGGTGACCGACGTGTACGGACGCCAGGCGACCGCGACCACCATCCGGATGGTCACCAAGCAGGTGCAGCGCAGCACGGCCACCCTCGCCAGCGCCTCCCCCACACCCGGCAACTCCCCCGCGGCCCCGCCGACCCCCAGCGCTGCGCCTTCGCCGACAGCGACGGAATCGGCAGCGCCGACGGCGACGGTCGAGGCGCTCGCCGGCGCTGCAGGACTCGACGCCCCTCGCTGCTGACCGACCCGCCGAACGCCGTCGTCAATCCTTGCGGGCACGCAGGATCCGCCAGCGCCGGGACGAGGACGACCAGGTACCCGCCGACGAACAGCACGGCCCGGCGTCGGTCCAGCCACCGGTTGAGCCGGGCACGCTCGGGCTGGTCGGGAAAGCGCCGCAGGGGAACCCCGTCGGCCGGTGGGACCGGTTGTCGGCTCAGCTGGTGGAAGCGCTCACCTGCCAGCACCGCCAGGTCCCGCGCGAACTGGTCCTCGTCGTAGGCCACCTCGGCGAGCTCGAACAGTTCGATGGCCGGCCGGCGGTCGCGCGGCCACGGCACCAGCTCGCCGAGCCGGCCCCGACCTGTCGGTCAGACGCTGCGCCGGCAGTGGGTGCCCAGCAACGCGCGCAGCGGTGCGGGATCGCCGCTGACCAGCCCGCGCTTGGGCAGCACGAGGACCGCCGCGCCGAGCCGCTCGGACGCGCGCAGCACGAAGGACCGATCGGTCTCGACGTACCGCAGGTACTGCGACCAGGCGGCGGTCTCGCTCCGGCTCGCGCTGGCCAGGCGCAGGCCGGCGTCGTCCACAACGGCGCGAATCGGCTCGGACAGCCAGGGGTTCGCGCGCATGATCATGCGTACCTGCCAGCGGTACATCCAGCGGGCGGCGACGAGGAAGCGGAACAGCAGCAGGCCGAGCCCGATGGCGACGACCGCCGCCGTGCCGAGGATCGCCACGTCGGTCGCCGACATGGCCTGGAAACCGTTCGCCAGGAGGATTCCGACGAGCGCGGCGGCGATCAGCAGCGGGACCAGCCAGGGCCGCCGGAGGCGACGCCGGTGCGCGACGAAGCCGTCGAGCCAGTCCTCCTCGGTGAGGGTGTAGGCGAGTTCGACCGGGCTGACCATGACCTGCTCCGCTGACACGAGGAGGCAGTCTAGGCAGACCGCGTCAGCGATGTCTCGGCGGCGGGCCGCAGCCCGCCACCTTCGGCCGGCAGTCAGGAATCGTCGGTACGACGGGAGCTGGGCGTCCCACACCACCGTCGCCCCGCAGCCGGTCAGAGCGACGAGAGCTGAGCTGGTCGACGGGCATCGCGCTGGTCGACGTAACGCGCGCAGCTCGGGTAGCCATCACCGCCGCGTCTCCCCGTACCCGCCGCACCACCGGCCCTGCCGGGGACGCCGTACGTCTGAGCAGGTGGTCGTGCGGAAGAGAGAGAAGGGACACCCTCCGACGCATGTTGACAGCCGTTTCGGGCGAGTGACAGCGTTGTCATCGACTCATTTCCTCCATATGAGACGAGGAGCGCATCTTGCTCTATCGGAACTCACCGCGTCGGCGGGCGACGGCAGCCGCCGCAGCCGGCATTCTCGTCACCGGGCTGGCGCTCGCTCCGTCCGCGCCGGCCCAGGCCGGCCGCGACAAGCCGAAAGACGGGACCGTACGGTCGGGCAACGCACGTTTCGAGGTGCTGTCCCCAACCCTGATCCGCACCGAGTACCAGAAGGACGGCAGGTTCACCGACGCCGCCACCTTCAACGCCATCGGGCGCGACGACTTCCCCCGTACGCGTTTCACCCAGCGCGTCGAGCACGGCTGGCTCACCATCGACACCGGCGCGATGACCCTGCGCTACCAGGTCGGCTCGGGGGCGTTCACCGCCGACAACCTCACCGTGCGGCTCAAGGCCGGCAAGCAGCTCGTGCAGGGCCAGCCCTGGGCCGGCCACACCGCGCCGGCCTGCGCGTTCGGCGCGCTGTGCGAGGCCGAGTCGCTGCAACTGAACGGCCCCGGTGTGGCCACCGACCACCAGGGACACACCGGGCGCGGCTTCGCTGCCGGTTTCGCCTCGTCCGGCGACTCGGCCACGTTCGCGCTCGACGCGCCAGCCGGCGGCACGAAGCAGCTCACCGTCCGCTACGCCAACAGCACCGGCGGCGACGGCCAGAACGTGGCCCGCACCCTGACCGTTCAGGTCGACGGCGACACCGGCCGCACGCTGACCCTGCCTCCCACCACGAACTGGGACACCTGGGCCCTGGCCAGCGTGCCGGTCGACCTCACCGCGGGCCGCCACGAGATCAGCATCGTGCGAGGCCCCAACGACTCCGGCAATGTGAACATCGACAGCCTCGCGGTGGTCGACCCGGGTGCGGCGTACCCGGCACCGGCCGCGCCCCAGCCGCAGTCGCTGCGGTTCGGCACCCTGGGCGAAGCCGAGACCGGCGCGCTGACCGGCGGCGCGAGGCCCGCGAACGACCACAACGGCGCTTCCGGCACGGGATTCCTGGCCGGCCTGGAAAGCACCACGTCCGCCGTCGCGCTCACCGTGACGGATGTTCCGGCCGCCGGCGACTACCAGCTGCAGATCCGCTACGCCAACGGCCAGGCCGGTGCCCAGCCGAGCCAGGCGCGCACCATGTCGGTCACCGCCGGGACGGCGGCGCCGGTCACGGCGACCCTTGCGCCGACCAGCGGGTGGGACTACTGGAACACCGTTTCCGTGCCGGTCCACCTGGACCGAGGCACCACCACCGTGACCCTGGGCTGCCCCACCGACGCCAGCTGCAACGTCAACGTCGACACCGTCGCCGTGACGAGCAAGGACTCCCCGCTGCTCGCCCCGCACGCGCCGCTCGGCGGCTACCGCCGCGGGCTGGACGGCGTGACCGGTGCCGCGCTCACCGCGCCGGGCCTGCTCTACCAGGACGGCTGGTACCTGCTCGACGACTCGGCCTCGGCCCTGCGCGACACCAAGCCCCGGCCCGCCCCCGAGCAGGACGGCTACGTCTTCGCGTACGGGCAGGACTTCACCCGTGGTCTCAAGGACCTGTCGACCCTGACCGGGCCCACGAAGCTGCTGCCCCAGTGGGCGTACGGGGTGTGGTACTCCGAGTACTACGACCGCACCGCCACCGAGTTCCAGGACCTGGTGAACCGGGCCAAGGCCGAAGGTGTGCCACTGGACGTGCTCGTCCTCGACACCGACGTCAAGGCCCCGGACAAGTGGAACGGCTGGAGCATCGACCCCACCCGCATCCCCGACCCGAAGGCGTTCTTCGCCTGGGCGAAGAAGCAGGGCCTGCACACCGGCATCAACATCCACCCGAGCATCCTCGGCTCGGACCCGAAGTTCGCGCAGGCGCAGGCCACCGCGAAGGGCAAGCTGCAGCGCGTCGGCTGCAACGGCGGCCCCGACTGCTACGCGTTCGACTTCGGCGACCCGGACCAGCTCAAGGCGTACCTGCAACTGCACGACGGGATGCTGCCGAAGGGCACCAAGGGCCCCGACCTGTGGTGGCTGGACTGGTGCTGCGACAACACCAAGTCGTCGCTCGCCGGGGTGACCGCTGACGCCTGGATCAACCAGCAGTACGCCGACAAGACCGGCTTCGCCTTCTCCCGCGCGTACGGCTCGTTGCAGGCCGGCGGCTACGGCAGCCCGACCCCGGTGTCGACCGGACCGTGGGCCGACAAGCGGACCACGCTGCACTTCACCGGCGACACCACCTCCGACTGGTCGACCCTGCAGATGGAGGTCGGCTACACGCCGGGCGAGTCGGCGGCGACCGGGCTGGCCGCTGTCAGCCACGACATCGGCGGGCACACCGGCGGTCTCCAGGAGCCGGGCACCGAACCGGGCAGCACCAAGCTGCCCGACGACCTCTACGCCCGGTGGGTCCAGTTCGGCACGTTCCAGCCGATCGACCGGCTGCACTCCAACCACAGCGACCGGCTGCCCTGGCAGTACGGTCCGGCGGCCAACGCGTCGGCCAAGAAGTTCCTGAACCTGCGCAAGGAACTGCAGCCCTACACCTACGCCGCCGCCAAGGAGGCCACCCGCACGGGCACGCCCATCGTCCGCTCCATGTACCTGGCGTACCCGAAGGAGCAGGCCGCGTACGCCACCGCCGGTTCCCAGTACCTCTACGGCCCGGACTACCTGGTGGCGCCGGTGACGACGCCCGGCACCACCGCCACCACGTCGGTGTGGTTCCCACCGGGCAACAGCTGGACCGACATCTTCACCGGCAAGACGTACCGGGGCGGCACCACGCAGAACATCACCACCACGCTGGACACCATGCCGGTGTTCAAGAAGCACTGAGACGGCGTTCCGGAGACCGGCCGGGTGGGGGCAACCCCGCCCGGCCGGATCGTTTCCTGGCTACCGCTGTGGCCGGCGGGCCAGCGACAGCCAGCCGAGGAACCGGCCGTGCATCGCCGGCAGGTCAGGGCACAGACCCAGGCGGTACGCGTCGTCGAGCGCCTCCTGCATCGACGCGGCCAGGTAGAACGCCAGGGCGATCGAATGCCCGTAGAACTCCGTCACGAGCACGAGTTGGGCCGGGCCGCACGGCCAGGGCGCGGCGCAGTTGCGGCACCGCCAGGCTGGTCGCATCGGCAGATGCGGGGTCATCCGACAGGCACCGGACGTCGGCGGCGTGTGGCCGGCAGGGCCTGCATCCGCACGCCCGCACGCATCACGAACAACTCGCGGTGCGCGACCGCGTCACCCGCCGCGTTCAGCTGGTAGCCCTCAATCCAGACCCAGCCGTGGTACGTGTGCCGCTCGGGCAACTCGCGGATGACGCGCACGAAGATCGGGCGCAGAAACTGCACGCTCGCCGCGGTGCTCAGGTAGACCACGTCACCGGCCGCCATCGTCCCGATCACAGCAACCCCCAGGGGTACGCGACAGAGCCGCTCGCGTGCGGTCGGCTCGTCGGATTCGGCTCGGGCTTGTTGTCGGGCACGCTTTCCCCCTTCGTGGCGTTGGGAAGGGGCCGCTCCCGTGAGTGCTCGCCCGACAGGCGCGGCCCCGCTGCGAACGCGACCACCAGGTTTCGTGGTCCCTACCAGCCGCGCCGCCTGGTGACACTCTGCTGTGGAGACCACTACGCTCGGAAGGCATTGCAGGTGGTCGGGCCAGGGCTGGCGGGACAGGCTCCAGGCGTGTGGCACCTCGGGTAGTCGATCTCCGACGTGAGGAGCACTGAATGGCTGACGTGCCGAGCCCGCTCGCAAACTTCATCGTGAGCGAGATCCGCCGCGCCCGTGGAGCGTCCGGGATGACGCAGGAGTCGTTCGGGCGAGCAGCGGGCTTCAGCGCCTCACACGTCAGCGCCGTGGAGAGCGGCACCCGAGCGCTGACGATGGACTTCATCAAGGGCGCTGACCGGGCGCTGAAGAACGGCGGGCTCTTCGAGCGCCTGGCGACGAAGTTCGGCGCGCCGTCGTGGTTCCTGCCCTGGCTGGACGCCGAGCGCGAAGCGACACAGCTTCGCTACTTCGAGCCCAACCTGATCCCCGGCTTGCTACAGGTTGAGCACTACGCCCGCACTGTCCTGCGGACAGACGAAAGCCTTTCCGACGACGAGGTTGAGCAGCGCGTGCAGGCGCGGATGAGTCGGCAGGCCATCCTCACCGGTGATCGCCGGCCGCAATTTGTCGCCGTGCTGGACGAAGCCGCGATACGTCGCACGGGCGATGGCCTGGGCGGGATCATGGCCCAGCAGGTCGCCCATCTGATCGCGGTGGCCGAGCTTCCGCACGTGCACGTCCACGTCATCCCGATCGCCAGCGGCCTGCACATCGGGCTGTCTGGGCCGTTCGCGCTGGCCCGGTCCAGCGAGGGCGTGTGGGTTGGACACCTCGAAAACCAGCTTGGCGGTGACGTCATCGACAAGGACGATGAGGTAGCTACGCTTCAGGCAAGGTGGGAGAGCGTCCGAAACGAGGCGCTACCTCGCCGGCAGTCCATCGACCTGCTGAAGGAAGTCGAGAGCCATCATGGACCTCAGTAACGCCCGGTGGCGCAAGTCCACCCGCAGCGGCGCAAGCGGTGGGAACTGCGTCGAGGTCGCGAGCAACCTGCCCGGTGTGGTGGCCGTCCGTGACTCGAAAGACGTGACGGGACCGGCGCTAACCTTCGCCCCCGCCGCCTGGGCCACGTTTGTCACCCGAATCGCCGAGCGACCATAACGGAAGCCGTACACACAGATCACCCATACCAACGGGCGGGGTAGTAGCGATGATTTGGTCTAGCGCGGCAGCCATGCAAGCGTAAATGCCCTTTGGGCAGGCACGGCGGCGCGTTCCCGCTTGTGGACAGACAGCGCTGCGAGTTTCGATCCAACTCGCCGACTCGTGTCGCTACGGTCGTAGGGGCACGGTATCGGACCAGCCCTTCGATACTAAAGGCCAGCTCCGTCGGCGAATGCTAGGCCGGCGGAGCTGAGCTTTTGCAGCCTCAGGATTTGGGCAGGTAGAGCTGTGTTGCTTATACCAAACTCATTGAATCATCGATTAAGGGGCCCCTCCGAATTCGCCTGGCCGGTGGCGCAAGCTCAGGAATGGCCCTAAGCTCCACACGCTCCACACGCTCCACCTGCTGTCGAAGTGCAGGCGTCGCAGCCTGCCCAGTCTTGCGGCCGAGTAGACCAAAACTCTTGAGCCGAAGGCGAAATGCAACAAGCCAACCCGACAAAGAGCTCCGCTTTAGGTAGGACGAGTTTGCCTCTCGAAACTCATTGAAGTGCCTCAGCAAGACCTTCCGGTCACTGAGGCGGACCCCATCATCAAGCATCTGATCGGTGATTGACGGGAGTTCTACATTACGCAGCAAATAGGCTGCGATTAATACATCGGCAAGGGTGTGGCGGCGAGTGTTCCTGATGTGAGTCTCAATTACGTGCAACAGCACCGTTGCACCACGGCTAAACTCGATGTTGCCCGCCAGCAACTCGTCCACGAGCGAATCCCGAATGTGCCACAACTGATTCCGAAACCTGCTGTGCTGCCAGTTGGTGTATTGAAAAATCAGGCCGAATGGCAGAAATGATGCGACGAGTAACGTTACAAATAGGGCACCGGACGTTGCGCTCATCGTGACGTCTCCTCAGGAGCAGGGTCTGACTGCTGCAAGGACTCGGCCGCGGGTGGCTGCGCCTGGCGCTGTATCAGGGCGCCGTGTTCAAGCTTGTCGTTCCTGGAGCGGAGGCGATCGATCTCTTTCTTCCGCTCATGACTCCGTCGTGCCGTAATACCCCAGCCCACCGACAGCAGAATAGATATTGCCAAAGTGATGCTTACTGTGACCGAGAAGTTTGTTTGCTTGCCCGCGATATTGCGTGAAATCTTCTCTATTACACTCAGTGGGATGAAGGAGGCTGCAATCCAAAGACCTACCTTAAACCCATCGATACCACGAACGATCAACTGATACTTAAGTCGCATGGCCTCTAGCGCCGCGTCTTGCTTAGGCTGCTGAGAGCCTTGGCGCTTGCGCGGAGTCGCCTTTGACGCGCGGCGAGGCGCTGGAGCTTGGGACATGAAACGGAGGGTAGCGGAAGGGTGCCCCTTCGTGCCCACCCTGGCTGTCAATGTGTCGGGTAGCCGACCAAGTCTCCCATCATGAGCAACAGTCACTTTCTTCACCTTCTATATGGTCTTCCCCAAGCTCGCCTTTAGTAACGATCCGGGCTTTTTTGCGTCGCGGGACAGCCCCGAGGCTAAATTCATCCCAGAGGCCAGTGCGCATCCCCCTAGGGGGAGGTTAGCGCCAGAACCGATGGCCAGCATCCCCGTTACGGCGTGTCAGCTTGACGATCCAGCCAATTGGCTACCCTCGATCAGTGCCTCGTCGTCGCGATCATGCCCACGAGGCCAGACGCTGCCGAGTCCCCGCTGCCTTGACCAAGGCACGGTGCTCAGCGCGGCGCGGCGCGGCAGCGGTGAGCGACCGACAGTCGCCCGGACACCGCCCCCACCCCAGCAGTAACCAGCCGCAGCAGACCGTGATGTAAGCCGGGCATCCACCTGGTCGAACGCTCGGGCTTCCGACTACCGCCCAATTCCAACCTCGGGACTGGCTTGCCACCGTGCATCGAGTTACAGGGCCGAGCGAGAGGTCGACCGACTTGACACACTTATGCCACCTCAGGTCCTGGTCAGGCCATCAAGCGCCAACCCAACGATGACACGGGCCAATCAACGGCACACAACAAACGACCTCCTCAGAGCCTTGATCGAGGCTCTGAGCTGGTGGGCGACGGACGAGTCGACCTGTACGCCGGATTCTGCCTTTGACACATGCTCTGACCAGGCTCTTTGGGTATAACAGGGCCTCTCAGGGCGTCGATAGGGCGCAAAGGCACGCGAACACGTTCATGACGTAAGACCGAGCGCGAGTTCACACTCAACATCAATTCCAGGTATCGATCTTGCATCATGCCACTCAGCTCCCGCCGCGAAGGGAGGAAGCTTGTCAAGCTCAAAGGAAAAAACACCTTGCTTTCGACCTGAACGCTGAACATATAGATCGATAGTCTCTTGCATATCCTCGACATGTATATCGATTGGATCGATCTCGATGGCCAAGAGCGTCTCAGCGTCCACCAGGAACCATGAGCCGACGACGCCGTCGTCGAACGACGCAACGCAAGTTCCGAAGGACGCGCTTGGCGTAATCTGATTACCGTTCAATCTCGCTCTTTCTCGGTTCAGAATCGAACGCCACCTTCCGAACCGCATAGGATGTTCACCCAACCCAGATTCATAATATTGGCTCGCGACCCTCCTTTGCTTCTTGGTCGAAAGCTCGTCCTCGAATCCCGCTACTAGCACTGCCGCCAGGGCAGGATACTGACGTCGTCCTTTTTCCTCATTAGCGAGGCCCCACACGTACTCGAACAGCCCTCTTGCAGCTTCAATCGCATCCTCCCCTTCTCGTCGGGAAGCGTGCCTCCCACCGTGAGCAACGCGGTTACGAATATCAGCTATGTTGACCTTCCAGTCGCGAACGGGGCCGGAGCTACAGTCCCATGAACCGCCAATCCTGTTGCCATAGTTCGGTATGTGCTTAACTCGCGAAACTATTCCCGGCTTAAATACCTCAGCAGCAAGCTCGGGACCAACCTGATCCCACCACAACATATGCTGCAAGACGAGGTCCAGTAGCGCCTCTGAAGCTTGAGCAGAAAGAATGAGGCTTCCAGATGCCTGGCCGTGAAATTGAAAAGTACGTATTGAATCAGCCACGAAGTCCACATAGAGGGCCAGTTCGCGCTGATGGGCTATGGCGTGCATCGCAGTAGCGAATCGCGCATGGGCAGCATCATCCAAGACGACAGGGTCCAATGGAGTGACGCTGTCCGTAACGTATCTCTCCGTGTCAGCAACTACAGACGAAGTCGCCGCATCATATTCGGTGATGTCGAACCAGCGATCCGCTTCCGGCATTGGGCGTCGTTTTACGTTGACGGGCCTCATGATCGCGTACGTGTAGGCCTGCTCAAGGGTATCGATAAAGCTGCTTACCGCATGCTCGGCTCTATCGACTGCATTACTCTTACAATCTTCGCAACCCACTGTGATATGCGACGCGACGCGCGCCTCAACAATTTGAGCCACGGATGATTCCGGCTCATGATCCGACTCAATTGGTTTTGTGTCGTAATGGATCGTATCGCCACTCTCCCGCACCTCGACGTCCATAATGCGGGCATAGAACTGACCGTTCCTCCAATGTTGATGCATGGCAAGTTCACCATCGACCGCACCAGGGCGAACAGCGTTTATCGCCGCACCGTGGCGCAACTCGGTCAGCGGCTGCGAAAGGTCGAACACGGTTCCGTGTGCGATCGGAAGACGTTCCCCAAGCACCGAAACGATTCGAACAACAGCAAATCCATTTCGCAGATGGTCATCTGAGTGCGCATCGCTCACCGCTGGATCATAGCGAAACATATTCGACTTCGTTGACCCGGTCTGTAGCACTATTGGCCGGCCCACACGGCACCAATCCGGAACGTTCCGCCACTGAACGGACCCCTTCCCAAACCAGCGGGACATGGATGATAGACGTTCGGCCAGCAGGCTAGGCACGGGTTGACTGCGAACCACGTCATCGATCTCGCGGAACCAGCTAAGGAGCCGGATCATTATCTAATGATCATGCATCGGTCCGGAACAAGTCGTCGATCGCCCGACGAGTGCGTTCCTCGCTACAGAGGTTGAAGGGCCAAGGTTCGGGCTATCTCGGTGGTTCGGGTTCGAGGGTCATGCCGGTGCTGGCGAAGAAACCGGCGAGGAGATCGGTCTGTTGCTGACAAGCGCGTAGTCGGCGTTTG
>NZ_JARVKT010000028.1:0-82691 GCF_029809455.1 Micromonospora sp. DH14
GCCCGGCGCAGGGCGGTCAGGCTTGATCCCTGCGCCGGGCGGGCTGCCCCGGAAACCCCTTCGTGGGCACTGTCCGCCGTTCTGGCGTGGTTTTCAATCACCTGCCGTTGCCTGAGAAAGTCGAGTCTCGCCTGTTTGGTGGCCGGGCGCGGTGATCGACTCGGGTTTCTTGAAACCGTGGCGTCCTGGTGGCCAGGATGGCCCGACTTCATGGAACCCGAGTCGATCTAGGTGGTGACACGCCCTGGCCGTGGCGGGGGGTCGCCGGAGGACGAGTCGGGCTTGGCGACGCGTGGTGGCGGGCAGAGTGGGAACTCAGACCTCGACGTGGTGCGGAGCGCCGACGTTCAGCGCTTGCCGCCCGGCACCCATAGCACATCTCCTGCCGGATTTGCCGTTCTTGACAGGATAAAGAGCAGATCGGAGAGCCGGTTGAGATACTTTGCCGGGAGCGTGCTGGTTCGGTCCGGATCGTGGGCGACCAGCGCCCACGCCGCCCGTTCGGCACGCCGGGCGACGGTCCGCGCCACGTGCAGCAGCGCCGCGCCTGCGGTGCCGCCGGGGAGGATGAAGGAGTCGAGCTTGCTCAGGCGTGCGTTGTACTCGTCGCACCAGCCCTCCAGGCGCTCGACGTACTCCTCGGTCACCCGCAGCGGCGGGTACTTCGGCTCCGGCTCGACCGGGGTGGACAGGTCGGCGCCGACGTCGAACAGGTCGTTCTGCACCGACCCCAGCACGCCGCGAAGCTCCTCGTCGAGGTTGCCGAGCGCGAGCGCGACGCCGATCGCCGCGTTGCACTCGTCGACATCCGCGTACGCGGCGATCCGCGGATCGGTCTTCGGCACCTGCTCGTTGTTGCTCAGCCTGGTCATGCCGGCATCGCCGGCCTTGGTGTAGATGCGCGTGAGGTGGACGGCCATGACGCACAGCCTACGGATACCCGACCTGACGATCCCGGCGCGGCCGGACAGCACCGCCGGCTGGCCGGTGGTGGTGGGCCCCGGCGACGCCGGCGATCCGGCGGTCAACGACGTCGACGTCATCCGGGTCCGCGGTGACGCCCGACTGGCCGGCACCGTGCACGTGGTCGGTGCCAAGAACTCGGCGTTGAAGCTGATGGCGGCGGCGCTGCTCGCCCCCGGCCGCAGCGTGATCACCAACGTCCCCCGGATCACCGACATCGCGATCATGGGGGAGGTGCTGCGTCGGCTGGGCTGCGACGTCCAGTTCGACGCGGACGACCCGGTCGACCCGATGGTCGCTCGTGGCGGCGTGGCCCGGTCCCGGTCGGTGACGATCGACGTACCCGAGCAGCCGGGCGCGGAGGCCGACTACGACCTGGTCCGCCGGTTGCGCGCGTCGATCTGCGTGCTCGGCCCGCTGCTGGCGCGCCGGGGGTACGTGCGGGTGGCCCATCCCGGCGGCGACGCGATCGGGTCGCGGGGGTTGGACATGCACATCTCCGGGCTGACCCGGATGGGCGCGGAGATCTCCGGTGAGCACGGGTTCGTCATCGCGTCCGCCCCGCACGGGCTGCGTGGCGCGGACATCATGCTGGACTTTCCCAGCGTCGGCGCCACCGAGAACCTGGTGATGGCGGCGGTGTTGGCCCAGGGCACCACGATGATCGACAACGCGGCGCGGGAGCCGGAGATCGTCGACATCTGCACGATGCTCAACCAGATGGGCGCGCGCATCGCCGGCGCGGGCACGTCCACGTTGCGGATCACCGGTGTGCCCGGTCTGCGCCCGGTGCGCCACGCCACGGTGGGGGACCGGATCGTCGCCGGCACCTGGGCGTTCGGCGCGGCGATGACCCGGGGCGACGTGACGGTGACCGGGCTGGACCCGGCCTTCCTGGAGGTCGCGCTGGACAAGGTGGTCGCCGCCGGCGGGCTGGTGGAGACGCGGGGGGACGGCTTCCGGGTGCGGATGGACGAGCGGCCCCGGGCGGTGGACGTGGTGACGCTGCCGTACCCCGGCTTCGCCACCGACCTGCTGCCGATGGCGATCGGGCTGGCGGCCGTGAGTGACGGCGCGTCGCTGATCACCGAGAACATCTTCGACGGCCGGTTCATGTTCGCCAACGAGATGATGCGGCTCGGCGCGGACATCAAGACCGACGGGCACCACGCCGTGGTCCGGGGACGGGACCGGCTCTCCGGCGCCCCGGTGCGGGCCACCGACATCCGTGCCGGCGCGGGGCTGATCATCGCCGGGCTCTGCGCGGACGGGGTCACCGAGGTCTCCCACGTGCACCACGTCGACCGGGGCTACCCGGACTTCGTGGCCGACCTGCGCGCGCTCGGGGTGGCTGTCGAGCGGGGCACCACGCCGGAGGAGCCGGCGCTGGAGATCTGAGGTCGACCCGTCCCGACCGCCACTTAGCCATCGTTCAGGCTCGCCGACTAGGGTGCAGGCAGGCACTCAATCGCAGCGAGGGAGAAGCAGATGGCGGGTCGACTCGCGGTCGTCGGGGCCGGGTTGATGGGTTCCGGCATCGCCCAGGTGGCGGCGCAGGCGGGCTGGCAGGTGACGCTGCGCGACCTGGACGACGCGGCCACCACCCGGGGTGTGGGCGGCATTCGGAAGTCACTGGAGAAGTTCGCCGAGAAGGGCAGGATCGAGGCGTCCGAGGTCGAGGCGACCCTCGCGCGGATCACCCCGACCACCGACCTGGAGGCGGCGGCGGACGCGGACATCGTGGTCGAGGCGGTCTTCGAGCGCCTGGAGATCAAGCACGAGGTGTTCCGCGCCCTAGACAAGATCTGCAAGTCGGACGCGGTGCTCGCCACCAACACCTCGGCCATCCCGGTCACCCAGATCGCCGCGGTGACCGAGCGGCCCGAGGCGGTCGTCGGCACCCACTTCTTCTCCCCGGTGCCGATGATGCAGCTCTGCGAGCTGGTGCGCGGCTACAAGACCACCGACGCCACGCTGGACACCGCGCGGGCCTTCGCCGAGGAGATCGGCAAGACGGTCGTGGTGGTCAACCGGGACATCGCCGGTTTCGTCACCACCCGGCTGATCTCCGCCCTGGTGATGGAGGCGGTGAAGCTGGTCGAGTCTGGCGTGGTGTCGGCGGAGGACCTGGACACCGCCTGCCGGCTGGGCTTCGGGCACGCCATGGGCCCGCTGGCCACCACCGACCTGACCGGCGTGGACGTGCTGCTGCACGCCTCGAGGAACATCTACACCGACACGGCCGACGAGAAGTTCTTCCCGCCGGAGCTGCTCCAGCGGATGGTTACCGCCGGTGACCTGGGCCGCAAGACCGGCAAGGGCTTCTACACGTACTGAGGTGTGGCGGCCGGGGCGGTCAACCGCCCCGGCCGGCCGCTCAGCCGTCGCGCTTGGTGGTCCAGCGGAAGGTGGTCAGGCAGAGCACCACACCGATCACGCACCACAGGGCCAGCACCAGCGCGACCCGGCCCAGCTCGAACGAGCCGCCCGGCTCCTGGGCGCCGAAGCTCTCCGGCAGGAAGACCGCCCGCAGCCCCTGGCACATCCACTTGAGCGGGAACAGCGCCGCCACCTGCTGCATCCAGGTGGGCAGGTCGGTGAAGACGAAGAACACCCCGGAGATGAACTGAAGGATCAGGGAGACCGGGGTGACCACCGCCGAGCCGCTGCGGGCGGTGCGGGCCAGCGACGAGATGGCGATGCCGCACAGGGTGCACGCGGTCACCCCGAGCACGGCGACCCAGCCGAAGGTGAGCCACTTCCCGGCGGTGCCCGGCAGGTCGAGGTCGAACAGCGCCACCGCGAAGGCCAGCAGCAGCGCCGTCTCGGCGATGCCGATCACCACCACCATGATCACCTTGCCGGCGAACCAGACCCACTTCGGCATCGGCGTGCCCCGGTAGCGCTTGAGCACGCCCCGGTCCCGTTCGACGGGGATCCAGATGCCGAGGTTCTGGAAGCTCACCGTCATCAGGCCGGTCGCGATCATGCCGGTGATGAAGTACTGGGTGAACTTCACCCCGCCGCCGATCGTCCCGTCGAAGATCGACGCGAAGATCAGGATCATGATGACCGGGAACCCCAGCGTGAAGACGACGGACTCCCGGCTGCGCAGGAACTGGGTGATCTCCAGTCGGCCCTGGCGCAGGGCGAGCGCGCCGGCGCCCGGCCGTCGGCCGCGGGTCGCGGTGACCGGCGTCGCCGGCTTCGTCGTGGTCGTCATCGCGAGTGTCCGATCATCGTGAGGTAGACGTCCTCCAGGGTCGGCCGGGTCACCGTGAGACCGGGGACCTCACCGCCGTGGCGCGCGGCGAGGTCGGCCACGAAGGCCGTCGGCGTCGCGGTCTGCGCGCTCTGCACCGCCCCTTCCGGGGTACGCCAGGAAACCGTGGCGAGGGCCTCCTGCCGATTGCCCAGCCGGTTGGGAGCGGCGACCTCGACCAGCCGACCACCGGCGATCACGCCGACCCGGTCGGCGAGGGCCTCGGCCTCGTCCAGGTAGTGGGTGGTGAGCACGATGGTGGTGCCGGCCGCAGCGAGGTCGCGGATCAGCTCCCAGAACTCGCGGCGGGCCTCCGGGTCGAAGCCGGTGGTCGGCTCGTCGAGGAAGAGCAGCTCCGGTCGGCCGATGATGCCCAGGGCCACGTCCAGGCGACGCTTCTGCCCGCCGGAGAGGGTGTGCGTGCGGGCCCTCGCCTTGCCGGCCAGCCCGACCCGCTCGATCACCTTCGCCGGGTCGTCGGCGTCGGGATAGAAGCCGGAGAAGTGCCGGACCACCTCGGCCACTGTCAGCTCGTCGAACTCGCCGGTGCCCTGCAGCACGATGCCGACCCGGGAGCGCCAGTCGATGTCCGGGTGCGCCGGGTCCGCGCCGAGCACGGAGACCTCGCCGGCATCCCGGTGTCGGTAACCCTCCAGGATCTCCACGGTGGTGGTCTTGCCGGCGCCGTTCGGGCCGAGCAACGCGAACACCTCGCCGCGGTGCACGTCGAGATCCACGCCCGCCACCGCCACGTTGTCGCCGTACGCCTTGCGCAGCCCTCGGACGGAGATGGCCAGCTCGTCATCCATGCCGTCCAGTGTGCGTCCTGACCCGGCCCGCATGGTGCCCGGGGTGTGGCGGTCCGCGCCACTGCGGGAACTTGACACCCGGACGTCCCCGACATGGACCTGTGTGGTTTTCCACAACCCTTTTTACTGAACGGTAACTTAGACTCCGGCCATGGATGAGACGGCATTCCCGGGGCGGCTGCCCGAGCGGGACCGCCCGTGGGTGATGCGCACCTACGCCGGCCACTCGTCGGCAGCGGCGACCAACGCCCTCTTCCGCCGCAACCTGGCGAAGGGGCAGACCGGGCTCTCGGTCGCCTTCGACCTGCCCACCCAGACCGGGTACGACCCGGATCACGAACTCGCCGCCGGTGAGGTCGGACGGGTCGGTGTGCCGGTGGCCCACCTCGGCGACATGCGGGCGCTCTTCGACGGTCTCCCGCTCGCCGACACGAACACCTCGATGACCATCAACGCCCCGGCGATGTGGCTGCTCGCCCTGTACGGCACCGTCGGGCTGGAGCAGGGCGCGGACCTGACCCGCTGCGCCGGCACCACCCAGAACGACATCATCAAGGAGTACCTGTCCCGGG
Source organism: Micromonospora sp. DH14 (assembly GCF_029809455.1). Taxonomy (NCBI): domain Bacteria; kingdom Bacillati; phylum Actinomycetota; class Actinomycetes; order Micromonosporales; family Micromonosporaceae; genus Micromonospora; species Micromonospora sp. DH14. The sequence continues at coordinate 5,607 of NZ_JARVKT010000028.1, forward strand.
GCACCTACATCTTTCCGCCGGCGGCGTCGCTGCGGCTCACCGCCGACGTGGTGGCGTACACGCTGCGGGAGATGCCCCGGTGGAACCCGGTCAACATCTGCTCGTACCACCTGCAGGAGGCCGGCGCCACGCCCGTGCAGGAGGTCGGCTTCGCGCTGGCCACCGCGGTCGCCGTGCTCGACGCCGTGCGCGACTCCGGCCAGGTGCCCGCCGAACGGATGGGCGACGTGGTCCAGCGGATCTCGTTCTTCGTCAACGCAGGGGTGCGCTTCGTCGAGGAGATCGCCAAGATGCGCGCGTTCGGCGTGCTCTGGGACGAGATCACCCGGGACCGGTACGGGGTCACCGACGCCCGACAGCGGCGGTTCCGCTACGGCGTGCAGGTCAACTCGCTCGGCCTCACCGAGGCGCAACCGGAGAACAACATCCAGCGCATCGTGCTGGAGATGCTCGGCGTGACGATGTCCCGCGACGCCCGGGCCCGGGCGGTCCAACTGCCCGCCTGGAACGAGGCGCTCGGCCTGCCCCGCCCCTGGGACCAGCAGTGGTCGCTGCGGATGCAGCAGGTCCTGGCGTACGAGTCGGACCTGCTCGAATATCCCGACCTCTTCGCCGGGTCGCACGTGATGACCGCGCTGGTCGACGACATCGTCACCGGGGCGCGGACCGAGTTGGACAAGGTGCTGGAGCTGGGCGGTGTCGTCGCCGCCGTGGAGACCGGCTACCTCAAGAGCGCGCTGGTCGCCTCGCTGGCCGACCGTCGTCGCCGGATGGAGTCCGGTGCCGATGTGGTGGTCGGGGTCAACCGGTACACCGAGACCGAGCCCTCCCCGCTGACCGCCGCCGGTGCGGGCGCCGTCGAACAGGTCGATCCCGCCGTCGAGGAGGCCGCCGCGGACGGCGTACGCCGGTGGCGGGCCGACCGGGACGCGGCAGTGGTCGACGCGGCGCTGACCCGGCTCCGCGCGGACGCCGCGACCACCGCCAACCTGATGCCGGCGACACTGGAGTGCGTGCGGGCCGGGGTGACCACCGGCGAGTGGGCCGGCGCGCTGCGCCAGGTCTTCGGCGAGTACCGGGCACCGACCGGCCTGGCCGGCGCGACCGGCGGCGGCGGGGAGCCGGGTCTCGCCGCGGTCCGCGAGCGGGTCACCGCCACCGCCCGGGAGCTGGGCAGCGGCCGGCTGCGGCTGCTGGTCGGCAAACCCGGCCTGGACGGGCACTCCAACGGCGCGGAACAGATCGCGGTACGCGCCCGCGACGCCGGCTTCGAGGTGGTCTACCAGGGCATCCGGTTGACCGCGGGGCAGATCGTGGCCGCCGCGGTGGAGGAGGACGTCGACCTGGTCGGGCTATCCGTGCTCTCCGGGTCGCACCTGGCCGCCGTGCCCGCGGTGCTCGACGGGCTGCGCGCCGCCGGTCGGGCGGACCTGCCGGTGGTGGTGGGCGGCATCATCCCGGCCGGTGACGCGGACACCCTCCGGGCGGCCGGGGTCGCCCGGGTCTTCACCCCGAAGGACTTCGCCCTCACCGGCATCATCGACGACCTGGTGACGGTCATCCGTCGCGCCAACGACCTGCCCTGATCACTCGTCACCCCGGCGGGTCGGCGCGGGTCAGCGGCCGGCAGGTCGCCGGCCGGCGCGGGTCAGCGGCCGGCGTAGGTCATGCAGTCGGCCATGTCGTTGTCCGGGCCGACCCTGATCGACGACGCGTGGCACTCCAACTGCTCGTTGTGCCGGCAGTCGGAGCGCTGGCAGGCGCCGACCTGCGCGATCAGGCTGTCCACGCCGCCGCGGACGGGCGACTCGACGAAGGTGTGGCAGTGGGCGTGATCCATGCTGCCGATGGTGATCGCGAAGGCGTGGCAGTCACCCGACTGGTTGTACGCGCACGCGGCCACCACGCATTCCTGGACTCGGGGCATCTCCAACGCTGCGGTCATGCCGACCTCCTCTAGGCTCTTGCCCCGATTCTAGGCTTTTGTCGGTGCCCGGGACCCCGGTATAGCGGGCCGCCGATCGCCGCCCAGCGTGATCGACTCGGGTTTCCGGAACGCGGGGTGTCCCGCTGCGGGGGATGGCCCGGTTTGCAGAAACCCGAGTCGATCAAGCGTCAGACGCGGAAGCCGGCGGCGCGGGCGGCCTCCCGTTCACGGCGTCGTTCGCCACGGCGGCGGACGAACCAGAAGATGAAGAAGGCCAGGCCGACCAGGAAGACGAGCACCAGCACCGGCAGGATGATCGCCGCCAGGGAGACCACCACGCTGGTGGCGTCCTCGGCGGTGCTGGCCACCGGGGCGCCGAAACCGGCGGTGGCCGCGTTGACGACGGGCCGGGCCGCCGACTTGAGCAGGTGCACGCCCAACGCCAGCAGTACGCCCGTGACGACCGGCACCCACTGGTGGGACGAGAAGAAGCTGCCCGGGTCGCTGACCGTCACCGTCTCCGACGAGGAGCCGGCACCGAAGGCCAGACCACCGGCGGTGGGTCGGACCACTGTCTGCACCACGTCGTTGATGTGGTCGACCACTGGCACCTTGTCCGCCACCACCTCCACGGCGAGCAGGACGGCCATGATGACGATGACCCAGCCGTTGCCGAGCCAGGTCCAGCCGCTGGGCAGGTCGATCAGGTCGGTGTAGCGGCCGAGCAGGCCGAGGATGAGCAGGGGTATGTAGGCGTTCAGCCCCGCCGAGGCGGCGAGACCGGTGCCGGTGAGGACTTCGAACACGATCTCAGCATCGCATCGACGCGCCAGTGCCGCTCGCTGGCGACCGGTGGGTGCTCGGCTACCCTCGTCGGGTGCGGTTGGTCATTGCGAAGTGCTCGGTGGACTACGTCGGACGGCTCTCGGCTCACCTGCCGCTGGCCACCCGGTTGCTGATGGTGAAGGCGGACGGGTCGGTGTCCATTCACGCCGACGACCGGGCGTACAAGCCGTTGAACTGGATGAGCCCGCCCTGCCGGCTGGAGGAGGCCCCCGGGGTGTGGCGGGTCGTCAACAAGGCCGGCGAGGAGCTGCGGATCACCCTGGAGGAGATCTTCCAGGACACCTCGTACGAGTTGGGGGTGGACCCGGGTCTTCGCAAGGACGGGGTGGAGGCGCACCTGCAGGAGTTGCTGGCCGCCAACCCGGGTGCCCTGGGTGAGGGGTTCACCCTGGTCCGCCGCGAGTACATGACGGCGATCGGCCCGGTGGACCTGCTCTGCCGGGACGCCAACTCCGGCTCGGTGGCCGTCGAGGTCAAGCGGCGTGGCGACATCGACGGGGTGGAGCAGCTGACCCGCTATCTCGAGTTGATGAACCGCGACCCGCTGCTCAGCCCGGTCGTCGGGGTCTTCGCCGCTCAGGAGATCAAGCCGCAGGCCCGGGTGCTCGCCACCGACCGGGGCATCCGCTGTGTGGTGGTGGACTACGACAAGCTGCGCGGCATCGTGAAGGACGAGCTGACCCTCTTCTGACCCCGGCGCCTTAGGGCCTGTTTCGTAGGAACTGGCCGGCCTGCGGCTCGACCGCCCCTACGAAACAGGCCCTACCCGGTGCGCACCGCGATCAGCGACTTCGGCAGGCCGAACACCCGCTCCACCAGCATGGTGGAGTCGGGGAAGTAGTGCCGCATCTGCGAGCGGTCCAACAACTCGGTCCAGAGCACCTGGTGGATGGCGGCGTCGTGGCTGCGGGTGGGCTTGTGCCCCAACGGCCAGCGGCGGGCGAACGCGGTGCGTAGCCGGACCGGCAGGAACTGCATGCCCGGCGCGATCCAGTGTGGCTCGATGGGGAAGTAGCGGTAGGGGGTCTGCACCCAGTGCCGGTCGGCAAGGGAGCGGGCGGCGGCGGCGAAGCGGATCCGGCGTTCGTGCCCGCCCACATGCTCCAGCACGGAGTTCGAGAAGACCAGGTCGTAGCTGCCCTTGGCCAGGTGCGGGGGCAGGTCGCAGGCGTCGGCCTGCTCGACGTGGGCCCAGTCCGGGACGGCGGTGGGCGGCGACTCCAGGTTGACGACTGTCACGTGGGCCGGCCGGACGGTGGCGCGGTGCCAGGTGCCGAGCCGGCCACCGAGATCGACGACGTGCATGTCGCCGATGTCCGGGAAGGTGCGCGCCAGCCAGTCCGAGCGGTGCCGACGCCGTCGGGCGCTCCACGACTGGTCACTGTCGACAAGGCGGTAGCGCAATCGATTGGGGCCCATTTAACGCAATGTACCGCCGCGACCACGGCGTATAAACATGTGGATACGCCGATCCTTCTTGAAGATCGGCTATCCGACACTTACCTCCCGTACATGACCTTGATGGCCTTGACGAGTCGGGCCACGTCGGTGGGGGTGCGGTCGAAGGTCATCGACGGCAGCAGCGACCGGGCGCGGCGTCGGGTGATCGCCTTGGCCCGACCGAACTCACGCAGGCCGTCCTCACCGTGGATCCGGCCGAAACCGGAGTCACCGACACCGCCGAACGGCAGGGTGGACATGCCGGCGAAGGTCAGCGTGGAGTTGATCGACGCCATCCCGGAGCGCAGCCGCCGGGCGATGGCCACCGCGCGCCGCCGGCCGAAGACCGAACCACCGAGGCCGTACGACAGGGCGTTGGCGCGGTTGACGGCCTCGTCGGCGTCGCGGACCCGGCTGATGGTCAGCGTCGGGCCGAAGGTCTCCTCGCGGATCGCGGCCGAGTCCTCCGGGACGTCCACCAGCACTGTGGGGTGGACGTACGGCGGCTGAACAGCGCCCGGGCCGCCGAGCACGGCGCGCCCACCGGACGTGATCGCGGCGTCGATGTGCCGACGGATCACGTCGATCTGCTGGGGCATGGTGATCGGGCCGATGTCGGTGCCCTGCGGCCCGACCGTCAGCCGACCGGCGCGGGCCACCACCTTGTCGACGAAGGTGTCGAAGACGGCGTCGACGGCGTACACCCGCTCGATGCCGATGCAGGTCTGCCCCGCGTTGGTCATGCCGCCCCAGACGCACGCCTCGGCGGCGGCGTCCAGGTCGGCGTCGCTGTCGACGATCATGGCGTCCTTGCCGCCGCCCTCGATGAGCACCGGGGTCAGCGACTCGGCGCAGGCGGCCATCACCTTGCGGGCGGTGGCGGTGGAGCCGGTGAAGGCCAGCTTGTCGACGCCGGAGCGGCACAGCGCGGCGCCCACGTCGCCCTGCCCGTGCACGGCGGTGAACACCGGATGTTCCGGCACCACCTCGGCGAAGCTGTCCACCAGCCACTGGCCGACGGCCGGGGTGTACTCGCTCGGCTTGAGCACCACGCCGTTGCCGGCGGCGAGGGCGTACGCGGCGGAGCCGATGGGCGTGAAGACCGGATAGTTCCACGGCCCGATCACGCCGACCACCCCGTACGGCTGGTATTCGAGGTGCCCGGAGAACTCGGCGAGGATCAGTCGGGACCGCACCCGGCGTGGGCCGAGCACGCGACCGGCGTTACGGGCGGCCCAGTCGATGTGCTCGATCGCGGTGACGATCTCGACGATGGCGTCGGCGACCGGCTTTCCGCCCTCGACGTGCACCAACTCGGCCAACTGCTCGATGCGCGTGGCGAGCAGGGCACGCCAGCGCAGCATCCGCTGACGGCGGCCGGTGAAGCCCAGGCTGGCCCACCAGTCGCCGGCGGCGCGGGTGCGGGCGACGGCCTGCCGCACGTCGGCCTCGGTGGCGACCGGGAAGCGACCGGCCTCGACGCCGGTCGCCGGGCTGGTGGAGACCAACTGACCCGCTTCGATGACCGGAACGCCCGGGATATGCACTGCCGTCATGGCGGAAGTCTAGACCCGAGGATTACTCACCGGTAGGGTCGCCGATTCGGGGCCGGGGGGCCGGCGTCACACCAACCCGACCGATCGTTGATCAGTGCAGGTCAGCGTGGTGGTGGCGAGTGCGGCCCGCCCGAATCGTCGAACGGCAGGTGTCCGGGAGGTGACGAGAGGCTGACCGGCCGGTCGGTATTGACGACTACCGTCTGATGGCAAGCTGACGCGCGGAGTGACGGTGTGGGGTGGAGGGCTGACTGTCCATGGAGGAACATCCGGAACTGATGCCGCTGTTGACGGTCGCGGGTGGGCCGATGCGCGGCGCGAGTTTTCGTATGCGAGCCGAGATACAGGTGATCGGCCGGGCGCCGAGCGGCCAGGTGGTCATCAACGACCCGCACCTGAGCCGTCGCCACGCCGAGGTGTGGCTGGCACCGGAAGGGCCGTCCCTGCGGGACCTCGGCTCGACAAATGGCACCTGGCTCAACGACCGGCGGATCACCGAGGTGGAACGACTCTCCGACGGTGACGTGATCCGGCTGGGCCGTACCGAACTGCGCCTGTTCGACCCCGGGGTGGCGCTCACCGACCCGGTGGGGCTCAGCTTCGGCCCGTCCCGGCGCGACGTCCGGCCGACTCTGCCGCTGCCCCTGGCCGCACCGCCGGGCACCCGCCGCTGACCGTCTGGCGGTCAGCCACACCGGGCGGCCGCGCTGGATGGCGGTCCGACACCTGGACCGGCGGGAACACCCGTGGCAGCATGCCGCGGATGGAAACCGAGCAGCGGATCGTGACGGCGAACGGCATCACCCAGGCGGTACGGGTGGCCGGCCCGCCGGACGGCGCACCGGTGCTGCTGATCCACGGCAACTGCTCGTCCGCGCTGTTCTGGGAGCCGCTGGTCCGCCGGCTACCACCGACGCTGCGGGTGGTCGCCCCCGACCTGCGGGGGTACGGCGACTCCGCGACCGCCCCGGTGGACGCCACCCGGGGCCTGCGGGACTTCGCCGACGACGTCGCCGCCCTGCTGGCCGACCCCACGCTCTTCGCCGCCGACGCGCGCCCGGTGGTGGTCGGGCACTCCCTCGGCGGCGGGGTGGCGATGAGCCTGCTGGTCGACCACCCGCACCGGGTGGGGGCGTTGCTGCTCGCCGCTCCGGTCTCCCCGTACGGCTTCGGTGGCACCCGTGACCTGACCGGCACGCCGACCACCCCCGACTTCGCCGGCACCGGCGCGGGCACGGCGAACCGGGACTTCGTGGCCCGACTCGCCGCCGGTGACCGGAGCACCGACGCGCCGGCCAGCCCGCGCGCTGTACTGCGAAGCACCTATGTGGCCGATCCCGCCTCGCTCGGCGCGGACGAGGAACTGCTGCTGGACACCGTGCTCTCCACAGCGACCGGGGACGACAACTACCCGGGCACGGCGGTGCCGTCGGAGAACTGGCCGGGCACCGCGCCGGGGGAGCGCGGCGTGCTCAACGCGCTCGCGCCGACCTGGTTCCGGCTCGCCGACGACCTGGTGGCCGTCGCCGAGAAACCGCCGGTCACCTGGGTACGCGGCGACGCCGACGTCATCGTCTCGGACACCTCGCTGTTCGACCTGGCGTACCTCGGTTCGCTGGACCTCGTGCCCGGCTGGCCCGGCGCGGACGCCTGCCCGCCGCAGCCGATGGTCGGCCAGACCCGGGCGGTGCTCGACCGGTACGCGGCGGCCGGCGGGGCGTACCACGAGGTGGTGCTGCCCGCCTGCGGGCACAGCCCGCACCTGGAGCGCCCGGCGGAGTTCGTCGCCGAGTTGTTGGCCCTGACCAGCGGGTCGACCGCCTGACCGACGGCCCGACGGTGGGCCGGAAAGCAGCGCCGTGCCGTGGGTGAAATATGCCACGGCGTCTCGACAACTCACCGTCACGTGGCAGACTCGCGCGCATAACCTTAGCGGCCGTTCAGTGGCCGTGCGGAGTCTCTGGGGAGGCCGGTCGTGGCGCGCGAGTTCAGCACCGTAGGCGTGGTCGGGCTGGGCACCATGGGTGCCGGCATCGTCGAGGTCTTCGCCCGCAACGGCATCGACGTGGTGGCCGTGGAGATCTCCGCACCCGCCCTGGAACGCGGCCGGGCCACCCTGAAGGGCTCCACCGACCGGGCGGTCGCCAAGGGCAAGCTCGCCGAGGCGGACCGCGACGCCCTGCACGAGCGGGTGCACTTCGCGGTCGGGCTGGACGCGCTGCACTCCGTCGACCTGGTCATCGAGGCGGTGCCCGAGCACCTGGACCTCAAGCAGCGGATCTTCGCTGAGCTGGACCGGGTCTGCCGCCCCGACACGATCCTCGCCACCAACACCTCGTCGCTGAGCGTCACCGAAATCTCGGTGGCCACCAGCCGACCCAACCAGGTCATCGGCATCCACTTCTTCAACCCGGCCCCGGTGATGAAGCTGGTCGAGGTGGTCCGCACCGTCGTCACCGCGCCCGAGGTGGTCGCCGACGTGGAGGCGCTCTGCGCCCGGCTCGGCAAGGTCGACGTCACCATCAACGACCGGGCCGGCTTCATCGCCAACGCGCTGCTCTTCGGCTACCTCAACCACGCCGTCGGCATGTTCGAGTCGCACTACGCGACCCGGGAGGACATCGACGCCGCGATGAAACTCGGCTGCGGCCTGCCGATGGGCCCGCTGGCGCTGATGGACCTGATCGGTCTGGACACCGCGTACGAGATCCTCGACACCATGTACCGGCGCGGCGGGCGGGACCGCCGGCACGCCCCGGTGCCGCTGCTCAAGCAGATGGTGACGGCGGGACTGCTCGGCCGGAAGTCCGGCCGGGGCTTCTACACCTACGAGCGGCCCGGCTCCCCGGTGGTCGTACCGGATGAGGCGACGCCGCCGGCCACGGAGGCCGCGCTCGCCGACGGGGCTCGCGCCATCGCGAAGGTCGGCGTGGTGGGTTCCGGGACGATGGCCACCGGCATCATCGAGGTGTTCGCGAAGGCCGGCTACGAGGTCGTCTCGGTCACCCGCGGCGCGGAGAAGTCCGCGAAGGTCTGCGAGGCGGTGAAGACCTCGCTGAACAAGGGCGTGGTGCGCGGCAAGCTCGCCGAGGCCGACCGGGACGCCGCGCTGGGCCGGATCAGCTGGTCCGCCACGCTCGACCACCTCGCCGACGTCGACCTGGTGGTCGAGGCGGTCGTCGAGGAGTTGAGCGTCAAGAAGGCCCTCTTCGCCAGCCTCGACGAGATCTGCAAGCCGGGCGTCGTGCTGGCCACCACCACCTCGTCGCTGCCGGTGATCGACGTGGCGATGGCCACCCAGCGGCCGGCCGACGTGGTGGGGCTGCACTTCTTCAACCCGGCGCCGGTCATGCCGCTGGTCGAGGTCGTCCGCACCATCCGCACCTCCCCGGAGGCCACCGCCACCGCCCGCGCCGTCTGCGCCGCCCTCGGCAAGACCGGCGTGGTCTGCGGCGACCGGTCCGGGTTCATCGTCAACGCGCTGCTCTTCCCGTACCTGAACGACGCGGTGAAGATGCTGGAGGCCAGCTACTCCACCGCGGACGACATCGACCACGCCATGAAGCTGGGCTGCGGTTACCCGATGGGCCCGTTCGAGCTGCTCGACGTGGTAGGGCTGGACGTCTCCCTGGCCATCCAACGCGAGCTGTACCTGGAACTGCGCGAGCCGGGCTTCGCGCCCGCGCCACTGCTGGAGCACCTGGTCACCGCCGGCTACCTGGGCCGCAAGACCCGCCGCGGCTTCCGCGACCACTCACACCGCTGACCGGGTCAACGCCCGTGGGCGCTGACCGCGTCTGCAGGGTGTGACCTTCGAGGAGTACGTCAGCAGCCGGGGTCCGGCGCTGGTCCGGCTCGCCCGGCTGCTGACCGGTGACGAGCACCGGGCTGAGGACCTTGCCCAGGACGTACTGTCCCAGGCGTACGTGCAGTGGCGCAGGATCGCCCGCGCCGACCGGCCGGACGTGTACGTGCGCCGGATGCTGGTCAACGCCAACATCTCCTGGTGGCGGCGACGGTCCAGCCGGGAGCTGGTCGTCGACACCTTCGCCGAGCGGGCGCACCGGGGCGACCTGGGCGGCGAAGCGGCCGACCGGGACGAGATGTGGCGGCTGATCCTGGGCCTGCCCGACCGTCAGCGGGCGGTCCTGGTGCTGCGCTACTACGAGGACCTCGACGACGCGACGATCGCGCAGATCCTGAACTGCTCGCCGGTCACCGTCCGTACCCACGCGATGCGGGCGCTCGCCAACCTCCGGGAGCGCTGCGGTGCCCCGGCCAGCAACGGGAGCCGACCGTGACAGACCTCGACGAACAGATCGTCCAGACCCTGCGGGAGCGTGCCGAGGGCGACGTGGACACCGGCCGGCTGCTGCGGGCGTCCCGTGCTCGGGGCCGCCGCCGGCAACTGCACCGCCGGGTCGCGGCGGGGACCGCGTTGTCCCTGATCGGGGTCCTCGGCGTCGTCGCAGTGACCGGGACGGGCCTCGACGGTTTGTCCGACCGGCTGCCCTGGACCGCCACCACGCCGATCGTGGTCCCTCCGGTGCCGCCCCGCGCCGACGGGGTGCCCGGTGCCGCCGCAGACCCGGCGCTGGTCGGCAGTGATCCGGATGTGCTGCACTTCGGCCTCGATCCGGCCCGGGCCCGCTATCTGGGCTGGTCGGTCAGTCGGGGCCACACCGAGTCGGTACGGCTCAGCGTGCGGGACGATCAGCCGGTGTATGTCGAGGCGAGCAGTAAGGCGGAGTTGTCCACAAGCGTCTCATTCGACAATGTCGAGGTCGACGCGGTCGGACCGGGGCCACAGAGCTTCGACGGCACGATCCACCCGGCGAGCGGCGGCGCAAGTGCAATGGTCAAGTCGTGGCAACCCGCCCCAGGTCTGTACGCCCGTGCCGTCATCCTGCGGGGGGACCGTGCCGGGCTGGAGCAGGCGGTCAAGGCGCTGCGCTGGAACGAGGCCCGCACGTGTGCCGTGCCGCTGCGGCTCGACGCCCTGCCCGAAGGCGGGCCGATCAACAACTGCTCGGTCGACGTCAGCTCGTACCCGAGGCTGGTCACCTCGAACTTCGTCCTCGGGCGGGCGACGAACCAGGTCATGTTCGTGAACTACCGCTACGCGAGCGGGGCCGGCACCCGTACCGCGGGGAATCGGACTGTCGCTGGCCGGCCCGCGTATCTCTCGCCGGACGGTACGACCCTGGATTTGCTCGGCATCCCCAAGACGATGGTGAGTGCCAACTTCGACTGGCAGTGGGAGGGCCGGCGGCCGATCGGCGTCGAGCCGGGCGCGTCGAGCGGCTTCACCGAGGCGGACGCGACGACCGTGCTGGCGGGGGCGCGGGTCGTCGAGGACCCGACGCGGGCGGAGAGCTGGAAGTGAACGCAGCCGTCGGACGTACCGCCCCGAGGCCTGGTCCGTCCGACGGAACGTACGCTTGGTGACTGTGAGCCCCCGTCGCAACCGCCCTCGCCGGGACGAGAACGCCAACCTGGACGCCGACCGGGTCCGGCAGGGCGTCGCCTCGGTACAGCAATGGACCGACGGTGCCTGGCAGGTACGCGGCATCGGCGCCGGCGCGTCGGTCAAGACGTACCGTTGCCCCGGTTGTGACCAGGAGATCCGACCCGGGGTGGCACACCTGGTGGCCTGGCCGGCAGACGGCCTGGGTGACCTGACCGACCGGCGGCACTGGCACAGTGGCTGCTGGCGGGCCCGGGACCGGCGCGGCCCGGCGGTGCAGCGCGGCCGGGGCACCCCGCGCTACTGAGCTGGCCCACCGGGGGCGCCTCGCGGTACTGAGCTGGCCCACCGGGGGCGGCTCGCGCGTGCGGCCCCGAGCGACCTGGGTCACCCTCTTCCCGCCTGGGCGGGCGGCGGCGGCGACTTCGCGACAGACTTGGGCGGTGAGCACAGCGATCCGCGCGTCGTCGATCCTTCCCGGCCGCCGGGAGGACATCGAGCTGCACACCGCCGACGGTCTGCGGCTGGTCGGTGAGCTGGCCCTGCCGGCCGACCGGCCGCCGGTGGCCACCCTGGTCTGCCTGCACCCGCTGCCCACCCACGGCGGGATGATGGACAGCCACGTGTTCCGCAAGGCGGCCTGGCGGCTGCCCGCGCTGGCCGACCTGGCGGTGCTGCGGTTCAACACCCGGGGCACCAGCAGCGTGCGCGGCACCAGCGAGGGAGCCTTCGACGGCGCGGTGGGTGAGCGGTACGACGTGGCCGCCGCCATCGAGTACGCGGAGTTCGCCGAGCTGCCCAACATCTGGCTCGTCGGTTGGTCGTTCGGCACCGACCTGGCGCTGAAGTACGGCTGCGACCCGGCGATCGCCGGGGCGATCCTGCTCTCCCCGCCGCTGCGCTTCTCCGCCCCGGAGGACCTGGCCACCTGGGCCAGCTCGGGTCGGCCACTGGTGGCGCTGGTGCCGGAGTTCGACGACTACCTGCGCCCCACCGAGGCGGGGGAGCGGTTCGCCGCCGTGCCGCAGGCCGAGGTGGTCGGAGTGCCGGGTGCCAAGCACCTCTGGGTGGGCGACGCGGAGACGGTCCTCGACGAGATCGTCCGGCGGGTCAACCCGGCCGTCGAGGTGCCGCTGCCGACGACCTGGGACGGCCCGATGGAGGCCGGCGACGTCAGCGCGTACGCCGACCGGACGGTGGCTGCCTTCGCCGACACGCCCGTCCCCGGCCCGGCCGCCGGTCAGGCCGACTGACCCGGGCGTCTACCGCGTCCGTCCCCCGCCCCGGTCCCGGTCCCGCCCCTCGGTCCCGGTCCGCGCATCCTCGCGTGCCCGCACCAAGATCGTGCTCGATCCTGCTTGTAGTGGCGTCAGAAGATGGCGAGGCCACTACCTCCGGGATCGAGCACGATCTTGGCGGCGCGGCGCGGCGCGGCGCGGCGCGGCGCGGCGCGGGGCGCGGCGGCGCGGGGCGCGGCGGTGCGGGGCGCGGCGGTGCGGTGTCGGCCGGTGCGGGGCGCGGCGGTGCGGTGTCGGCCGGTGCGGGGCGCGGCGGCGCGGTGCGGGCCGGCGCGGGGTGTGACCTCAGCGGCGTTCCTGGCGGGGCAGCACCACCTCGCGCAGGATCAGTTGCAGGGCGGCCACCGTGGGGATGGCGATCAGCGCGCCCACCACGCCCAGCAGCGACACCCCGAGCAGCGCGGCCAGCAGGGCGGCCACCTCGTTGACCTCCACCGAGCGCCGCATCACCTTCGGGTAGATGAGGTAGTTCTCCACCTGCTGGTAGATAAGGAAGAAGATCGCGCAGGCGATGCCGGTGGGCAGGTCCGCGGCGAAGCCGACCAGGCTCACGATCACCGCGCCGAGGGTGGCGCCGATCTGCGGGATCAGGTCGGTCACCGCGACGACCACGGCCAGCGCGAACGGGTACGGCAGGTCGACGACCAGCGCGAAGACGAAGGTGCTCGCCCCGGCCAGCACCGCGATGCTCAGCGCGCCGACCATGTACGAGCCGACCTTTGCCAGGATCTCGTCGCCGATCAGCTGCACCCGCTCCCGCCGGGACCGGGGCACCAACGAGTAGCCCAGCGAGCGCAGCCGGTCGAAATAGGCCAGAAAGTAGATCGTCAGCACCAGCACGGTCAGCGTCCGGAACACCGTGCCGAAGATCAGTTGTGCGCCGCCCAGCACGCCGCCGAGCGCCCGCCCGACCGTCTGGGCGTTGGCGGCGTTCTGCACCCGCTCCACCACGTCGTACCGCTCCACCAGGTCATTGACCGTCGGGTTGCGGCGCAGCTCGTCGAGCAGGCTCGGGATCTGGTCGATGAACTGCCCCGACTGGGTGACGATCGGCGGAACCAACGCCACCACGCCGCCGCAGAGCAGCAACACCACTGTCAACGCCACCGCGGCCACCGCCAGGCCGTGCGGCACACCCCAGCGGCCCAGCCGGACCACCGCCGGGTTGAGACCGACAGCGAGGAAGAGCGCGATCACCACCAGCACCAGGATGCCGCCGGCATTGCGAATCCCCAGATAGAGGGTGTAGGCCAGCAGCACGCCCAGCGCGCCGGTGAAGCCGATCAGGAAACTGCTGCGGCGCAGTGGCCGCCCCGGCGTGCCGAACTTTCCGGACGGGACCGCGGGCGGCTCGTCCGGGTCGATCCCCGGGGCGGGAACCGGCACCGGCGGTGGCGTCTGCACCGGCTGCGGAGTTGTCGTCCGCTGTGCCGTCTCCGCCGGCTGCGGTGTTTGCGCTGGCTGCGGTGTTTGCGCTGGCTCCGGTGTTTGCGCTGGCGGGGGATCGGCGGTCGTGTCCGGGTCGTCGCCAGCCGGGTCGTGCTGTGGCACCAGGGACCTCCCGGCTCAGGCCGTCGGACGACGCGCGACGGCCACGAACGCCCGCCACGCGGCAGGCGTGAACACCAGCACCGGGCCGGTCAGGTCCATGAGGTCACGACTTCCTTCATCAGTTCGATCGACTGGCGGCGGGACAACGCACCATTTCTGATCATCTCCCCACGCGCCAGCAGCGTAGCCACCTCATGGTCGCCACCGACCACGCGACCGTCAATCCGGTGCTCCATGTGCCCCACCCAACCACCGTCAGCGCCCCCGGCCGAATTGAACGGTCCGGAAAGGCCGACGACACCCCGGATGTCGACCAGGCTCGTAGATCTTGGACAGTTTCCGTCACGTCCTGACGGAAACTGTCCAAGATCTGGTGGTGACGCGGCGTCCCGGCGGTGAAGGCTGTTCGGATGCTGCCCGCCGACGACGCCGACGCCCTCGACTGGCTCGCCTTCGAGCAGGCTGGCGTGCTGACCACCGCACAGGTCGCCGGGCTGCTCAGCGAGGGGGCGGTACGGGGCCGGATCCGCACCGGCCGGTGGCGGTCGATCTGCCGGGGGATCCTGCTGACCGGCAACGGCCGCCTGACCCGCGACCAGCAACTGTGGGTCGCGGTGCTGGCCGCCGGACCGGGGGCGATGCTGGCCGGGGTGACCGCCGCCGCCGAGGCCGGGGTACGAGGGCTGCGCCGCGAACCACTGCACGTGCTGGTGCCGGCCGCCCGCCGTGCGGCGCGGACCACACTGCGTCGCCTGCCGATCGACATGCCCGCGGTGCTGGTGCACCGCACGACGGTGCTGCCCGAATCACACCGTCAACTCGCCCGTCCGCCGCGTACCACGACGGCGCGGGCCCTGGTGGACGCGGCAGGCTGGGCGGCCGGCGTGGACGAGGCGCAGGCGGTGCTGGCCGCCGGTTGTCAGCAACGCCGGGTACTGCCCGGGGAGTTGCGGGCGGTGCTCGACGTGCTGCCCCGGGCGCCGCGCCGGCACCTGATCGGGCAGACGGCCGGCGACCTCGCGGGCGGCGCACAGGCGCTCTCCGAGATCGATTTTCTGCGGCTGTGCCGCCGGCACCGGCTGCCCGCACCCGATCTTCAGGAACACCGGGTCGACGCGGCCGGCCGCAACCGCTGGCTGGACGCGTACTGGAGGGAGTGGCGGGTGCAGGTGGAGGTCGACGGGGCGCACCACATGGACGCCCGACAGTGGGCGGCGGACATGCATCGGCAGAACGACGTCTGGACCAGCGGCGACCGGATCCTGCGCTTCCCGGCCTGGCTGGTCCGCGCCCGCCCGGACGAGGTCGCCGACACCGTCCGCCGCGCTCTCGTAGCGGCCGGCTGGACCCCCACCCCACCGCTGCGCCACCCAGCAACATGAATCTTGGACACTTTCCGTTAACACCTGACGGAAAGTGTCCAAGATCTCGAAACCTGGATGGGGCCCGGTCAGTCCTTGTCGAGGGTGACCTTGCTGGGCTTGGCGCTGCGCTCGTCGGTGGTCGGCTTGCTGGGTCGCTTGCCGTTCTCGCCGGTGCTAGTGATCTTGGTGGGCTTGGCGCCCCGGCCACCCTCGCCCGGCACGGCGGCCACGGTCGGCTCCCCGTCCACCCCGGCGCTCGCCGTCCCACCGTCCACGGTGGTCACCGGCTCGGCCACCGGCCGCGTCGTGGGCTGCCCCGACTCGTCCGCACTCGCGTTCACCGGCTGCCGGGTCTCGGCGGGCTCCGCCTTCAGTCCGGTGCCCGTACCCGACTCGCCCGGACCGGACCGGGCGCCGGTGCCGGCGGAAACGCTCACGCCGTCGTCCCCACCACCGGACAGGTCCGCGCTCGCGTCGGGCGCCGCGTCCGGTGCGGTCGGCCCGTCGATCGGGCCGGCGACACTCTGCAACCGCAGCTCGGACATCTGACGCTGGAGCTCGTCGGACTCCTGCCGGGCCTTCCAGGTCTCCTGCCGCAGATCCGCGAGCTGCTGCTGGGCCTGGGCGATCTCCAACATCACCTGGGCCAACTGCTGCCGGCCCGCCGCCGCCTCCTGCTGCGTCGCCGCCAGGTGCTGCTGGGTGGTGGCCAGGTGCTGCTGCGTGGTGGCCGCGTACTCCTCGAACTGCCGCCGGGACGCCGCGACATGCTCGTCGGCTTTGCGGCGCTTGTCGCCGGCCTCGGTCTCGGCCCGGCTCAGCAGCTCGGTGGCCTCCGCCTCGGACCGCTGGCGCAGCGCCGCCGCGTCCTGCTCGGCCGCCTGACGGATGCCGGCCGCACCCTGTTCGATCTCGTTCTTGCGGGCGGTGTACTCGGTCTCCAGCTCGTTCTTGCGGGTGGAGTACTCCGTCTCCAACTCGTCGCGGCGGGTGGTGAAGCCGCTCTCCAGCTCCTGCTGACGGCTGGTGAACGCGGCTTCCAGCTCCTGCTGGCGTGCCGCGTGCTGCTTGTCCAACTCGTCGCGGCGCTTGGCGAACTCCTGCTCGGCTGCGGACCGTCGCTGCGCCAGCTCCCGGTCGGCCGCCTCCCGACGGGAGTTGACCTCCTGTTCCACCCCGGCCCGCCATGCGCCCAGTTCCTGCTGGGTCTGCGCCCGGGTCTGCTGCACGTACGCCTCGGTCTCGGTGCGCATCCGCTGCACGTACGCCTCGGTCTCGGCGCGGCTGCGCTTCGCCGACTCGGTGGCCTGCGTCGTCAGCCGCTCGGCCTCCTGCTGCGCCTTGGCGCGGGTGGCCCGCCCGGCCATCGACGCGTCGTCGATGATCTGCTTGGCCTCCTGCTGCGCCTTGGCGTGGGTGGCCCGCCCGGCCTCGGTCGCGGTGTCGGTGAGCCGTTTGGCCTCCTGGAGGGCCTTGGCATGCACCTCCTTGGCCGCATCGCGCAGATCGCTGGCCTCCTGCCGGGCGTTGGCCAGCGTCTCGCGGGCCGTCTCGCGCAGCTTGGTGGCTTCCTGCTGGGCCCGGGTGTGGATCTCCTTGGCGGAATCCCGCAGCTGGGTGGCCTCCTGCTGGGCCTTCGCCAGGGCGTCCTGCGCCGCCTTGCGCAACTGCGCCGACTCGTCCTTGGCCGACCGCAGGGTCTCCTCCGCCTCGGCCCGCCGGGCGGCGCTGTGCCGCTCCTCCTCCGCGCGCCGGGCGGCGAGAGCGATCTCGAAGTCCTTCAGCGCCCGCGCGGCCTGCTCGCGGGCCTCCTCGATGATGTGCTCGGCCGCGGCGCGACGGGCCTCGATCTCCCCGCTGGCGTCGGCGAGGATCTGCTCGGCCTGCTCCTCCGCGAGAGTGAGAATCGACTCGACCCGCGGGCCGAGATGGCGGAACGACGCCCGGTCGACCACGTTCATCTGCTTGCGCACCTGGGTCAGGTCACGCTGGAGAACCTCGACCTGGCCGGCGAGCTTGTGGATCTGTGTGTACGCCTGTTCCCGTTCCGAGGCGAGGGTCGCTATCTCGTGCTCAGCACGCGCGACATAACGGTCGACCTGTTTCTTCTCGTACCCCCGCAGAGCGGACTCGAAGCTGGGCTCCGTCGTCACGTCCCCGCCAAGGGCGAACAGTTCCTCGCCGTGCGACATGCCCCCATCCTCACACGCAACGGGCCCTGCTGGGGCGATACGGACGGGCCTTGTGGGAGCTACTTCACTCCGTCGCGGCTGACGGATACCACGGGTAGGGAAACGCATACGGCGCGAGGTGGCACCGGTTACCCGGTGTCACCCCGCGCCGTCGATGCCCCGACCTGACGCCTCGCGTCAGCCGGCGGTCTCCGCGGGCACCCGCTCCTGACCGCCGTCGTTCTTCTTGGCGTCCGGCTTGGCAGCCGGAGCGGCCTGCGCCGGCATTCCCGGAACGATGCCGGCGAGCCCGGAGAGCATCTGACCCAGCTGAGAGGTGACAGCGTCCTTCTGCCGGGTGAGGTCCTCGACCTCGCGGCGGGCGGCCTGCGTGGTCAGCTCCGCCTCGGTGCGAGCCTCGGTGAGCAGACGCTGCGACTCGGCCTTCGCCTCGTTGAGGGTCTTCTCCGAGTGGGCCTTGGCCTTGTCGATCGTCTCGGCGGCGTTGCGCTCCGACTCGATCCGCCGCGCCTCGGCGCGCTGCTCGATCTCCTTGGCCCGCTCCTGCGCGGCCCGGGCCCGCTGCTCGGCCTCGCTGACCATCTTCTGGGTCTGCGCGACCTGGGCGGCGTGGCGCTCGGACTCCTCGCGCTCGGCCTTCTCCCGCCGCTCGGCCAGCTGAAGCTCCAGGGCCTGCAGGTCCTTGTCGCGCTTGTCCCGCGCGTCGGTGAGCAGCTTGGTCGCCTCGGCGCGCTTCTCCTCAGCTTCGCGGGCGGCCTTCGCCCGCTGCTGGGTGATCTCCCGCTCGGCGGTGGCCCGCAGGGTCGCGACCTCCCGCTCGACAGTCGACTTCAGCTCGGCCACCTCGTGCGCGGTGACGGTACGCAGCTGCTTGGTCTCACGGTCGGCGTCGGCGCGCAGCGTGTCAGCCTCGCGGCGGGCCTGCACCCGGACCTCGGCGGCCTCGCGCTCGGCGGCCGTGCGCAGGTTGCCCGCCTCGCGCTCGGCGCTCGCCTTCATGGCAGCGGCCTCGGCGCGGGCCTTGTCGGTGATCTCGCGGGCCTCGAGGCGGGCGGCGGAGAGGATGCCCTCCGACTCGCGCTTGGCCTCGTTGCGGTGGTCGTTGGCCTGCTCCTCGGCGAGCCGCAGGATCTGCTCGACGCGGGTGCCGAGCCCGGAGAGGGTGGGCCGGCTGTTCTCTTCGAGCTGCTTGTTCGTGTCGGTGAGCTTCTGCTCCAGCGCACTCATGCGCTGCTCGGCCTGGCGGAGCCGACGCTGGGCGTCGTTCATCCGCTGCTCGGCCTCGGCACGGGCCTGCTCGGACTGGGTCAGCGCGGCGGTCATCCGGCCGAGGAAGTCGTCGACCTGATGAGTGTTGTATCCGCGCAGGCCAACGGTGAAATCTGGCTGCGAGTTCGCGTTATCGAAGAACGCGAGAGGGGAGGACTGCTGCTGGGGCATTGGGACATACTGGCAGACGCCCCAGGGTGCTTCGCAAGAGCGGTGGGAAGCTTTCGTGCCCTCTTTACATGGTCAACTCCTGGTGTCGACGAGGTCGGACCAATCGGCGATCTTGGCAGGTCCCGGCCTGTCGGACGCCACGCAGCGTGACGCGGAAAAGGGCCCCGGGGTTACCCCGAGGCCCTTTGTTCGATCCGGGTGGGTTATCCGCTAATGAGGGCGGAAGAACAATGAGCGATCATCGCAATGGTCATCCCGCGTTCCCCCGTCCGGCCGGTCAGTGACCGCGGAACCGGTTGATCGCGTCCTCGTGCCGGGCCCGCAGCTCCCCGTCGCGTACGCCCAGCCCGTCGGCGGGCGCGAGGCAGCGCACGCCGACCTTGCCCTGGTGGGCGTTGCGGTGCACCTCGTACGCGGCCTGGCCGGTCTGCTCCAACGGGTAGGTGCGGGACACCGTCGGGTGCACCTTGCCGAGCGCCACCAGGCGGTTGGCCTGCCACGCCTCGTGGTAGTTGGCGAAGTGGCTGCCGACGATCCGCTTGAGGTGCATCCACAGGTAGCGGTTGTCGTACTGGTGCTGAAAGCCGCTCGTGG
Source organism: Micromonospora sp. DH14 (assembly GCF_029809455.1). Taxonomy (NCBI): domain Bacteria; kingdom Bacillati; phylum Actinomycetota; class Actinomycetes; order Micromonosporales; family Micromonosporaceae; genus Micromonospora; species Micromonospora sp. DH14. Next base: position 25,282 of record NZ_JARVKT010000028.1, read on the forward strand.
AGGCGCAGGTGACGATGGTCCCGCCGCGTCGGGCAACATAGACGCTGGCGCCGAACGTCTCCCGTCCCGGGTGCTCGAACACGATGTCCGGGTCCTCGCCGCCGGTCAGCTCGCGGATCCGCTCGCCGAAGCGCCGCCACTCGTCCGGGTCCTGGGTCTCCTCGTCCTTCCAGAAGCGGAAGCCCTCAGCGGCCCGGTCGATGACGAGGTCCGCGCCCATCCGGCGGCACAGCTCGGCCTTCTCCGGTGAGGACACCACGCAGACCGGGATCGCGCCGCCGTTGAGCGCCATCTGCGTGGCGTACCCGCCGAGGCCGCCGGAGGCGCCCCAGATCAGCACCACGTCGCCCTGCTTCATGTTGGCGCCGTGGTGCGAGACGAGCTGCCGGTACGCGGTGGAGTTGACCAACCCGGGGCTGGCGGCCTCCTCCCAGCTCAGGTGCCGGGGCTTGGGCATCAGCTGGTTGGCCTTGACGATGGCCAGCTCGGCGAGCCCGCCGAAGTTGGTCTCGAAGCCCCAGATCCGCTGCTGCGGGTCGAGCATGGTGTCGTCGTGGCCGGCCGCGTCCTCCAACTCGACGGAGAGGCAGTGCGCGACCACCTCGTCGCCGGGCGCCCAGCGGGTCACCCCGGGGCCGGTGCGCAGCACCACGCCGGCCGCGTCCGAGCCGACCACGTGGTACGGCAGGTCGTGCCGGCGGGTCAGCTCGGAGACCCGGCCGTAGCGCTCCAGAAACCTGAAGGTGGACACCGGCTCGAAGATGCTGGTCCACACCGTGTTGTAGTTGATCGCGCTGGCCATCACCGCGATCAGCGCCTCGCCCGGCGCCAGCTGCGGTGTCGGCACCTCCTGCACGTGCAGTGCCTTGCGCGGGTCCTTGTCCCGGGTGGCCATGCCGTCGAACATCCGGGCTTCCTCGGCGCGGACGACCACGCCCCGGTAGCTCTCCGGTACGGGCAGTCCGGCGACGCCGGCGAGTTCGCGGTCCGGATCGTTCGATTCCTCCGCCGCCATGATCGCTTCGAGGATGTCCTGCACGGTGACCTCCGGTTCGTCCGCACCCGCACGGGCCCGGGTGCTGCCATCGTCGGCGCCGGTGGGCACGACCGCCATGTCGGCATTCGACACATCCGGCACCGGTCGCGCTCCTGTGGGGCCGGACGTTACTGAACGGTAGCTAGGCCGGGAAGTCCTCTGTGAAAAACTGCATCCGCCGATGCGTGAAGGTGTCCAACCGCCCGGCAAACCGCGCACTGACGTGCGCGCCAACCCGATCTGCGCCACCCCACCCCCCACTCACCCGCACCCCGGCCCCGCGGAGGCAGCAACTTCGGGGATGTTGCTGCCTCCGACGCGATGGAGGCAGCAGCATCCCCGAAGTTGTGCGGATCTTGGTGCGGGGTGCGGGGTGCGGATCTTGGTGCGGGGTGCGGGGTGCGGGGTCAGTGCGGGGTGCGGGCGGGTTCCACCAGTTCCACGAGGACGCCGCCGGCGTCCTTCGGGTGGACGAAGTTGATCCGGCTGTCCGCCGTGCCACGCCTCGGGGCGTCGTAGAGGAGGCGCATGCCGCGCTCACGCAGCGCAGCGCAGGCCGCGTCGATGTCCACCACGGTGTACGCGACCTGCTGCACGCCCGGCCCGTTGCGGTCCAGGAACTTCGCGATGGTCGACTCCGGGGTGAGCGGGGCGAGCAACTGCACGCAGCCGCCCTCGGTGGTCGGCCCGACGGCCAGCATCGCTTCCCGGACGCCCTGCTCGGCGTTGGTCTCCACGTGTACGCAGCGCATCCCGAACGTCCGCTGGTAGAAGTCGATCGCGGCGTCCAGGTCCGCCACGGCGATCCCGACGTGGTCAATCTTGCGAAGCCCGATGTCTGTGACGTAGTCCGCACCGGGCTCGACGGGGGAGTTCTCTGCCATGGCGCTAGTCTGGCCGAACAATCGTTAAGGCGTACAGCTCGGCACCCCCCTCGGAGGCAGGCATGGCTTCGGTGATCGTCAGCGGCGCGCGGACCCCGATGGGCCGGCTGCTGGGCAACCTCAAGGACCTTCCCGCCACCAAGCTCGGCGGGATCGCCATCAAGGCGGCGCTGGAGCGGGCCGGCGTCAGCCCGGACCAGGTCCAGTACGTGATCATGGGGCAGGTGTTGCAGGCCGGCGCCGGTCAGATTCCGGCCCGGCAGGCGGCGGTCGAGGCCGGCGTACCGATGTCGGTGCCGGCGCTGACCATCAACAAGGTCTGCCTCTCCGGCCTGGACGCGATCGCCCTGGCCGACCAGCTGATCCGGGCCGGCGAGTTCGACATCGTGGTGGCCGGCGGCATGGAGTCGATGACCAACGCCCCGCACCTGCTGGTGGGCCAGCGCACCGGTTACAAGTACGGCGACGTGGTGGTCAAGGACCACATGGCGCACGACGGGCTCAGCGACGCCTGGGACTGCTGCTCGATGGGCGAGTCGACCGAGCGGCTCGGCGTCAAGCACGGCATCTCCCGCGCGGAGCAGGACGCCTTCGCCGCCGCCAGCCACCAGCGGGCCGCCGCCGCGCAGAAGAACGGCCACTTCGCCGACGAGATCGCCCCGGTGGTCATCCCGCAGCGCAAGGGTGACCCGCTGGTGATCAGCGAGGACGAGGGCATCCGCCCGGACACCACCGTCGAGTCGCTGGCCAAGCTGCGTCCCGCCTTCGCGAAGGACGGCACCATCACCGCGGGCAGCTCGTCGCCGATCTCCGACGGCGCCGCCGCGGTGCTCGTCATGAGCAAGGCCAAGGCGAAGGAGCTGGGGCTGACCTGGCTGGCCGAGATCGGCGCGCACGGCAACGTGGCGGGCCCGGACAACTCCCTGCACTCGCAGCCGTCCAACGCGATCAACCACGCCCTGAAGAAGGGCGGCCTGAGCGTCGCGGACCTGGACCTCATCGAGATCAACGAGGCGTTCGCCCAGGTCGGCATCCAGTCCACCCGGGACCTCGGGGTCAGCCCGGACAAGGTCAACGTCAACGGCGGCGCGATCGCGCTCGGCCACCCGATCGGCATGTCCGGCGCGCGTCTCGTCCTCACCCTCGCCCTGGAGCTGAAGCGGCGCGGCGGTGGCACCGGCGCGGCGGCGCTCTGCGGCGGCGGTGGGCAGGGCGACGCGCTGATCATCCACGTGCCGGGCCAGTGAGCGCGAGGAGTGAGCCGGTTTTGCGAGCCCCGCAGTCGCGAACGAAGGTGGTGCGGTGAGCGAGGCCGAGCCCGTCCCGGCGGCGGGCAGCACGTCGGTGCGCCGTAGTCGGGACGTACCGCTGCTTGTCGAGCGGGCCCGCGCGGGTGACCCCCGCGCGGTGGCCCGCCTGATCACCCTGGTGGAGAACGGCGACGAGCTGCTGCCGGCGATCGCCGCGGCGCTGGCGCCGTATGCCGGGCAGGCCCAGGTGGTCGGACTGACCGGCTCACCCGGGGTGGGCAAGTCGACCACCACGAACGAGCTGGTCCGGGCGCTGCGGGCGCAGGGGCACCGGGTCGGTGTGCTGGCGGTCGACCCGTCCAGCCCGTTCACGGGTGGGGCGATCCTCGGTGACCGGGTGCGGATGCAGGACCACGCCACCGATCCGGGCGTCTACATCCGGTCGATGTCCAGCCGCGGGCACCTCGGCGGGCTGGCCGCGGCGACGCCGCAGGCGGTCCGGGTGCTGGAGGGCGCCGGCTGCGACGTGGTGCTGGTGGAGACCGTCGGCGTCGGGCAGGCCGAGGTGGAGGTCGCCTCGCTGGCCGACACGACGCTGGTGCTGCTCGCACCGGGGATGGGTGACGCGATCCAGGCGGTCAAGGCCGGCATCCTGGAGATCGCCGACGTGTTCGTGGTCAACAAGGCGGACCGGGACGGCGTCGACGCCACCGTCCGGGACATCCAGGGCATGATCGCTCTCGGTGAGCGCGGCCCGGGGCAGTGGCGGCCGCAGGTGGTCCGGTCGGTCGCCGCGCGCGGCGAGGGCATCGACGACATCGCCGCCGCCATCGACAAGCACCGGGGCTGGCTGGTCGAGCACGGCGAGCTGCGCCGCCGCCAGGAGGCGCGGGCCGCCGCCGAGATCGAGGCGATCGCGCTCGGCACCCTCCGCGCCCGGATCGGGTCCCTTCGCGACGGTACGCAGTTGTCCACTCTCGCCGCCCGGGTGGCCGAGGGCGCGACCGACCCGTACACGGCGGCGGACGAGTTGCTCGCCCAGCTCGCCCGCTGACCGGCAGGCGTGCCGGCACCGAGCGCCCGGACGCGAAGATCGCTTCGGTTTTAGTAGGCTCGCGGCGCGTGGCCGGCGGTCGGCCGTCGCGCGGCGGGCTGACGGGACGGTCGGTCCACATCGCACCGGGACCAGGGGAGATGTGATCATGACGGACGCGGTGGAGAACGCCGGTGCGGTGTCGCCCGCGACGGGCGCGGCCCGGGGTGCCACGTCGGTTTCCGACGAGGTCGTGGAGAAGATCGCCGGGGCGGCCGCTCGTACCGTGCCCGGTGTCGCCGATCTCGGTGGTGACGTGTCCCGGTTCTTCAACAGCGTGCTGGACAAGGTCGGCCTGGACCAGGTGGGCGACGCTCGGCGGGGCGTGTCGGCCGACGTGAAGGGCGGCTCCGTCGTCATCAACGTGGTCCTGGTGATCGACGCCGGGCACGTCGTGACCGACGTGACCGAGGCCGTGCGGGCCGCGGTGATCGAGGCGGTGGAGAAGTACGGTCTGACGGTCACCCAGGTCAACGTCACGGTCGACGACATCGAGCTGAACCAGCCGGGGACGGCCGCGGGAGCCTGAGGCGTAGGTGCCCGACGGTCGGACGGCTGCCGGATGACCCGTTGGCTTGTCCACGCGGGACGATCCGGCACCGCGTCGTGCGAGTAGGCTCGCACCGCCCCACCTTCAGTGCGGGCCGGACGTGCCCCGACGCGGCGGTGCAAGGAGCAGGGAGCGACTGTGGACCTGGAGGCAACGCGGGAGCTGACCCGGGCTTCGATGCCGGCTGGTGGGACGACGCAGGTCGCCGACGAGGTGATCGAGAAGATCGCCGTCGCGGCGGCCCGTGAGGTGCCCGGCGTGGTCGAGCTGGGCGGGGACGTCGCCCGGTTCTTCAACGCGGTTTTCGACCGAGTCGGGCTGGAGCAGTTGGGCGATGCCCGACGGGGTTGCTCGGCCCACGTCACCGGGGACGCCGCAGTGGTCAATCTGGTGTTGGTGATTGAGGCCGGTCGACGGGTGGCAGAGGTCAGTGGTCAGGTGCGCGCTCAGGTGACCCAGGCGGTCGCGGCCTTCGGGCTGCGGGTCGATGAGGTCAACATCCGGGTCGACGACCTGGCGACCAGCGAAACCCACACCACGCCCCCGGCGTGAGCGGTCCTGGCCCAGCTTGCCCGTCGATCATGCAGTCGTGGTGGCCATTTTGGCCTCGGCTGCGGCATTTATGCACCACCACAACTCCATGATCGACGCGGTGCTCGCCGTTACCGGCCGGTAGGGCGTGACTTAGCGATCGTTCAGGTGAGGGCTCTACACTCGATGTGCAGTCGAGGACCCGAGGAGGAGCCCTGCTCATGGACGCCGACGAGATCGACGCCGGCCGGGCGCGCTGGCAGGCCCGGTACGACGCCGCGCGCAAGCGGGACGCGGACTTCACCACGCTCTCCGGGATGCCGGTGGAGCCCGTCTACGGTCCGCCCGAGGGCAGCGCGTACCCGGGCTTCGAACGGATCGGCTGGCCGGGCGAGTACCCGTACACCCGGGGTCTGTATCCGACCGGTTACCGCGGGCGGACCTGGACGATCCGGCAGTTCGCCGGCTTCGGCAACGCCCAGCAGACCAACGAGCGGTACAAGATGATCCTCGGCGCCGGTGGCGGCGGCCTGTCGGTCGCGTTCGACATGCCGACGCTGATGGGCCGCGACTCGGACGACCCGCAGGCGCTCGGCGAGGTTGGCCACTGCGGCGTGGCCATCGACACCGCCACCGACATGCAGACGCTCTTCGACGGCATCGACCTGTCCGGCGTCACCACCTCGATGACCATCTCCGGCCCGGCCGTGCCGGTGTTCTGCATGTACCTGGTCGCCGCCGAGCGGCAGGGCGCCGACCTGTCCAAGCTGGACGGCACCCTGCAGACGGACATCTTCAAGGAGTACATCGCGCAGAAGGAGTGGCTCTTCGACCCGGAGCCGCACCTGCGCCTGATCGGCGACCTGATGGAGTACTGCGCCCGGGAGATCCCGCGCTACAAGCCGCTGTCGGTCTCCGGCTACCACATCCGCGAGGCCGGCTCGACCGCCGCGCAGGAGTTGGCGTACACCCTGGCGGACGGCTTCGGCTACGTCGAGCTGGGTCTGTCGCGAGGGCTGGACGTGAACGTCTTCGCCCCGGGGCTGAGCTTCTTCTTCGACTCGCACCTCGACTTCTTCGAGGAGATCGCCAAGTTCCGGGCCGCCCGCCGGATCTGGGCCCGCTGGCTGCGCGACGTGTACGGCGCGACCAGCGAGAAGGCCCTGTGGCTGCGCTTCCACACGCAGACCGCCGGGGTGTCGCTGACCGCCCAGCAGCCGGTCAACAACGTGGTACGCACCGCCGTCGAGGCGCTCGCGGCGGTGCTCGGCGGCACGAACTCGCTGCACACCAACGCGTTGGACGAGACCCTGGCACTGCCCACCGACGAGTCCGCCGAGATCGCCCTGCGTACCCAGCAGGTGCTGATGGAGGAGACCGGTGTGGTCAACGTTGCCGACCCGCTCGGCGGCTCCTGGTACGTCGAGGCGCTGACCGACAAGATCGAGGCCGAGGCGGAGGAGATCTTCGCCCGGATCCGGCAGCTCGGCGGGGACGGGCCACATCAGATCGGTCCGATGACCTCGGGCATCCTGCGCGGCATCGAGGACGGCTGGTTCACCGGGCACATCGCCGAGTCGGCCTTCGTCTACCAGCAGGCCCTCGAAAAGGGCGACAAGAAGATCGTCGGGGTCAACTGCCACACCGGCACCGTCGCCAAGGAGCTGGAGATCCTGCGAATCTCGCACGAGGTGGAGCTGGAGCAGCGTCGGGTGCTCGCCGAGCGCAAGACCGCGCGGGACGAGGATGCGGTGCGCGCGGCGGTCACCCGGATGATCGAGGCGAGCCGCACCGACGAGAACATGATCCCCGCCATGCTCGACGCGGTCCGCGCCGAGGCGACGTTGGGCGAGATCTGCGACGCCCTCCGCGCCGAATGGGGCACCTACCGAGAGCCAGCCCGCTTCTGACCCCACCCACCCTCACCCCACCCGCGTCGATCTTGCAGATTTGGTGCCGCCATAGGGCGTAAATGCGGCGTATCGGCGACAGAATATGCAAGATCGCGGGGGGTGGGGGCGGGGCGTGAGAGTTGCAACGTCGGGGTTGCGGGTGAGCTGAGATCGGGGGCTCACGTGCGAGACTAGGTAACCATGAGCGACCCACGGATCACCTCGTCGATCTTCACCCGCGGCGCGGTCGACCTCAGCACGCTGCGTGGCCCCGCACCAGCAGGTACCCGCCCCGGCACGCCCCCGCAGGGCGGCCCGTCCAACGGCACACCCGGTGCGCCCGCCGCTGGCGGTGACACCGCCATCGTGGACGTCACCGAGGCGACCATCCAGTCCGACGTGCTCGAACGCTCGATGGCCACGCCCGTCGTCGTGTTCTTCGGCGCGGCCGGCTTCCCGGAGAGCGACGAGTTCGCCCCGGTCCTGGAGCGGCTGAACGCCGAGGGTGGCGGCGCCTGGGTGCTGGCCCGGGTCGACGTGCAGGAAAATCCCCGAATCGCCCAGATGTTCCGGGTGCAGGGCATTCCCATGGTCTACGCGGTCGTCGGTGGTCAGCCGGTCGACGCCTTCTCCGGAGTGGTGCCCGAGCCGCAGTTGCGGCAGTGGATCCAGGCCGTGCTCAAGGCTGGCGGCGTGACCGTCGCCGAGCCGGAGGACCCGCGCCTCGACGAGGCCGACGACGCGTTGATGAGCGGCGATCTGGACGCCGCCGAGCAGGCGTACCGCAAGATCCTCGCCGACGCCCCGGCGGACGCCGCCGCCACCGCGGGGCTGGCCCAGGTCGGGGTGGCCCGTCGGGTGGCCGGCGCCGACCCGTCCGCCGCGCTGGCCGCCGCCGAGAGCGCCCCCGACGATGTCGCCGCCCAGCTGCTGGCCGCCGACATCGAGGTGCTCAGCGGCCTGGCCGAGCAGGCGTACGCGCGGCTCGTCGCCCTGGTCCGGCGCACCGCCGGCGAGGATCGTGAGACGGCCCGCCAGCACCTGGTCTCGCTCTTCTCGATCGCCGGCCCGGACGATCCGGCGGTCGCCTCGGCGCGTCGGGCCCTCGCCAGCGCCCTGTTCTGAGTTCGTAGCACGCCAGCGCGGGCCGGCGTTCCGGCCGGCCCGCCCGACCACCGAGGACGGGAGCTCATGATGCGCCGGATCGCCGTCCTCGACGCGCCGACAAATCTCGGTCTACGGCCGCCGACGCCCACGTCGGTCCCGGGTTGCGCCAAGGCGCCCGGGGCGCTGCGCGACCACGACCTGCTGGCCCGGCTCCGGGCCCGCGACGCCGGCTGCGTCACCCCCGCCCGGTACGACCCGGGCGACTGGCGGCCCGGCGACGGGGTGTGTCACGCCCGCGAGATCGCCGACTACTCGCTGGCCCTCGCCGAACGCATCGGCTCGATCATCGACCGGGGCGAGTTCCCGGTGGTGCTGGGCGGCGACTGCTCCGTGCTGCTCGGCTCGGCCCTGGCCATGCACCGCCTGGGTGAGGCCGTCGGTGGGCGGATCGGGCTGGTCTTCGTCGACGGGCACTCCGACTTCCGGCACCCCGGCAACGCTTCCTACGTCGGTGCCGCCGCCGGTGAGGACCTGGCCCTGGTCACCGGGCGGGGGCAGGCGGACCTGGCCGCGCTGGAGGGTCGTCGGCCCTACTTCCGCGACATCGACGTGGTGGTGCTCGGTATCCGCGCCCAGGACGAGTACCGGCTCGACCTCCAGGCCGCCGGGATCACCACCCGACCGGTGCCGGCGCTGCGAGCCGAAGGCGCCGCCCGGACGGCCCAGTGGGCGCACGAGCAGCTCGCCGACTGCGCAGGCTACTGGGTGCACATCGACGTGGACGTGCTCGACCCGGCGGTGATGCCCGCCGTGGACGCCCCCGACCCGGGTGGGATCGCCTTCGCCGAACTGGAGATCCTGCTCGCCGGCCTGGTCGACACCCCGCACTGCCTCGGCGTGGAGCTGACCGTCTTCGACCCCGACTACGACCCGGACGGCTCGTACGCGGCCGAGATCGTCAACACCGTCGTCGCCGGTCTGGCACCGGTGACAGCGCCGGAAGCTGTGCCGCCCCGACTGCTGTCGGCCCGGCCGACGCCCTCGCCCCGGCGCGGCAACGGCCGCGCCGCGACCGCCACCGAGCGTGCCGAACGGCTCGACGGGCTCGCTGGAGGGCTTGCCGGGCTTGAGCGGGTTGCCGGGCGTGATCGTGCCGAGTCGTTCGACGGGCCGCCAGGTGTTCTCGGGGGCGCGGCGCCACCGGTCGGCGTTGAGGTGGCTGATGGCGGCGCTTCCGGCGATGACGGTGGCGGTGGCGGCCCGCCCGGCGGTGACCGTGCGGGTGGCGGGCCCTCCGGCCCCGGGTCCTCCGGTGTCCGGTCTCCTGGCGACGGATCTACCGGTGTCGGGTCTGCTGACGGCGGCATCCCCGGCGGGCCTTCGGTGAGTGCGGTGCCTGATGACGTCGCGGCTGAGGCGCAGTCGCCCGGCACGCTCGGGCCGGCCCACTCCGAGCCGTCGGGCATTGCCGCCCGGATCGCACCTCTGGTCGAGCGCGAACCGGTCGGCCCGCCCGCGTCGGCCGGCCCGGGTCTGCTCCGACGTCCCTCCCCGCCGGCCGATAATCCGGCTGATAGGCACAAAGCCGACACCGCCTGACCCGATCCTCGGTGACCGAGGTGTGATCCACTCGGTATCAAAGAAACTGCGGTGTCCGGGTGGCGTGGACACCGCAGTTTCACGAAAACCGAGTGGATCACGCCCCGCGCGGAACGCAGGGCCGGCGCCGGGGCGCGGGGTGGCGGGTCAGCTGGCCGGCAGGGCGCGGAGGAAGCGCTCGGCGATCGGGACGGCCGATGCGGTGCTGGCCCCGCCCTTCTCCACGAAGACGGCGAACGCCACGTCACCCCGCCAGCCGACGAACCAGGCGTGGGTGTGGGCCGGGTTGTCGTCGTACTCGGCGGTGCCGGTCTTGCCGTACACCTCGCCCGGCACATCCTTGAGCGCGCTGCCGGTGCCGGTGGTGACCACCTCGCGCATCATCGTGCGCAGCGCCGCGACGGACTCTGGCTTGAGCTGCTCACCCGCCGGAGCCGGCTTGGCCGGCGCCGGGTCGATCAGCAGCTTCGGCTGCTCGAAGCGGCCGCGGGCGACGGCGGCGGTGGCGCCGGCCATGGCCAGCGGGCTGACCAGCGTGGTGCCCTGCCCGAACGACGCCGCGGCCTGCTCGGCCGGGCTGCCGCCCGTGGAGACCTTACCGGTGAAGGCGTCCGTGCCGAGGTCCCACTGATCCTCCAGGCCCAGCGTGCGGCCGGCGGCGGCCAGCCCGTCGCCGCCGAGCTTCGGCGCCAGCGCGGCGAAGGCCGTGTTGCAGGACTTGGCGAAGTCGGTGCGGAACGGCACCGAGCCCAGCTCGAAGTTGTCGGAGTTCTTGAAGGACCGACCGTCCACGGTGAAGGTCTTCGGGCAGGCCACCGGCCCGTCCAGGGTGACCGCGCCCCGGTCCAGCAGGCCCAGCGTGCTGACCATCTTGAACGTGGAACCCGGCGGCACCTGGGCGTTGAAGGCCAGGTTCTCCCCGGCCGGGCCGGGGCCGTTCGCCGCGGCGAGCACGGCACCGTCGCTGACCCGGAGCGCCACCATTGCGGACCGGCGTGCTTCGCCGCGCAGCGCCCCGTCGGCCGCGTTCTGGACGGCGACGTCCAACGTGGTCTTCAGCGCCTGCCCGGGCTGCGGCTCCCGGCGGAACAGTTCGGTGCCGGTGGGTTCGAGTTTGCCGCCCTCAGCCGGACGCTCGACCACCACTGTCAGCCCGGGGCCGCCGCGCAGTCGCTCGTCGTAGCGGCCCTGCAGCCCGCCGTGCCCCACCAGGTCGCCGACGACGTACCGGTCGGGGTGCGCGGCGATGTCGTCGGCCTGCGCCGGGTCGACGGTGCCGAGCAGCGCACGGGCGAACTCGCGGGTGGGCGCCAGGTCGATCTTGTCGGAGATGAACTTGGTGCCGGGCAGGTCGTAGATCCGGGGCTTGATCTGCCGGTACGCCTCCTCGCGGAGCGACACCACCTCGACGAAGGCACCCGGCTCCGCCTCGGCCACCCGTTTGGGCAGGTCGGCCAGGTCGACGCCGGGGACCAGCGCCGGACGGATGGCCTTGAAGGCCGCGTCGAGGTCCTTGACGAGCTTCTTGATGTCGGCGACCCCGTTGGGCTGCACACCCACCCGGACCACCGGGCGCGGGGTCACGAGCGGCTGCCCGGCGTTGTCCAGCACGGCGGCGCGGGCACCGGTGTCGCGGCGCAGCGCCAACCGGTCACCCTTGGCGAGCTGCTCGTGCACCACGGTCGGCTCCCAGATCACCTGCCACTGGTCGTCGCCGCCGTGGGCGAGCCGCACCTCCCGGTCGTACGCCCAGCGGGTCTGGCCGGGCAGGGTCCACTCCACCTGCACGGTCGTGGTGGCGATGTCCTTCGTGATCTTCGGCTCGCCGCGTCGCGTCAGGGTGGGCGGGGTGGCCGCCAGCTCGCCGGAGAGGTCCTTGATCTCGCGAGCCACGTCGGCCGACGGCAGCTTCGAGCCCAGCGGGTCGATCATGCCGACCGACTGGAGGTCGCCCTTGCGCCAGCCCGCGAGGAAGGCGTCAACGGTGCGCTGCGGCCCGTCGTCACCCGAGCAACCGACCAGGACGCCCGCCGCGAGCAGCGCCGTGCTGACCGCGGCGGCCAGGCGGCGAGCGGGGTTCGGCCGGTGGGGCCGGGGGTACGACAAGGTCATGAAGCTGGTCCTTCCGATCTCGGACTGCCCTCGCACGGTAGTACGTGAACGACGTCCCCAACGTCCCCCAGGTGTTCGACCGCGCTCAAAGATGGGTCGCACCCGTGTGATGAACATCGCGTGGCGGGGTATCCCGCAGCCGGCCAACCTCGGACCCGCAACGGGTGAAAGGACGAAGTCCCGATCCGGACGTCTGGCCAGTGGTCCGCCGACGAAGGCGCAGAACGGCAGGGCCTAGGCTGGGCGGCAGAGTGACCCACAACGCGGTGGGTCGAGGGGAGTGGCACCGATGGACCGGCGTCCGGCGATCAAACCGGAACCCGACCTCCGGCAGGATGACTCCGGCCGGGACGATGACAGCTTCGATTCGGCGACCGACGGGGACGGCTACGGCCGGCTCGACACGGGCGTCACCGGGCTGACCGGGTCGAGCATCGACACCATCTACGATCTGGGCCTGCCGACCGAGGCGTTGGCCGACGACGTGGAGGACGCGGAGCTCGACGAACCCGTTCCCAACGCGGAGCGCCTGGTGGCCCAGGCCGTCGCGCTCGCGGGGGACGATCACGACGCGGCGACACTTGTCGGCCGTTTCTGGCGGTTCGCCCCGGACGAGGAGCTGGTCGGCTTCACGGCGGAGGAAATGCTCGACGCGGCCCGGGCGCACCGGGACCTCGCCCAGCAGCGGGTGCCCGGCGAGTTGAAGCTACGGATCCACGAACCGCACGCGGACCAGCACCACACGGTCGTCGAGATCGTCACGGACGACATGCCGTTCCTGGTCGACTCGGTGACGGCGCTGCTCAACTCGTACCATCTCGACGTGCACCTGCTGGTGCACCCGCTGGTGGTGGTACGGCGCGAGCCGCTCGGTCGGCTCACCGAGGTCTCCGCCGATGTGGAGCCGGACGACGCGATCGCCGGCGACATCATCGAGAGCTGGATGCGGATCGAGATCGACCCGGTCCGGGACGCGGCCGAGCGGGACCGGTTGCGCCGTGAGTTGCAGCGGGTGCTCACCGACGTGCGGGAGGCGGTGGAGGACTGGCCGAAGATGCGTCAGCGGGCCCTCGCGCTCGCCGACGAGCTGGCCTCGGCCCGTACCTCCGACAACCGCCCACCGGTGCCGGAGAAGGACATCACCGACTCGGTGGAGCTGCTGCGGTGGCTCGCCCACGACCACTTCACCTTCCTCGGCTACCGCGAGTACCGGCTGGTGGACGCCGACGGCGGCGATGCCGACAGCAAGGCGTTGGAGGCGGTGCTCGGCACCGGTCTGGGCATCCTGCGCTCCGATTCGCCGGAGGCGCGGTCGCTGTCCTCGATGACGCCCGAGGCGCACGAGAAGGTGCTGGAGAAGCGTCTGCTCATCATCACCAAGGCCAACTCCCGCGCCACCGTGCACCGCTCGGCGTACCTGGACTACATCGGTTTCAAGATCTTCAACTCCGCCGGCGACGTGATCGGTGAGCGGCGTTTCCTGGGCCTGTTCTCCACCGCCGCCTACCGGACCAGCGTCCGTGAGCTGCCGGTGGTGCGCCGCAAGGTGGCCGAGGTGCTGGACCGCTCCGGCCTGAGCCAGCGCAGCCACTCGGGCAAGGATCTGATCCAGATCCTGGAGACGTACCCACGCGACGAGCTGTTCCAGATCAAGACCGACGATCTGTACCACGCGGTGATCGGCGTGCTGCGGATGGCCGGTCGCCGGCAGCTGCGGGTGTTCCTGCGTCGCGACGCGTACGGGCGGTTCATCTCCTGCCTGATCTACCTGCCCCGCGACCGGTTCACCACCCAGAACCGGCTGCGCATGCAGGACATCCTGCTGCGCGAGCTGAACGGTGTCGGGGTGGACTACACCACCCGGGTCACCGAGTCGATGCTGGCCCGGGTGCACTTCATCGTCCGTACCGACCCGACCCGGCCGCCCGGCGACATCGACGCCGACCTGCTGGCCGAGGAGTTGGCCGACGCCACCCGACTGTGGGACGACGACTACCGGTTGGTGCTGGAGCGCAAGCTCGGCGACGAACAGGCCAAGCACCTGTTCACCCGGTACGCCGACGCGTTCCCGGAGGGCTACAAGGACGGGCACACGCCGTACGAGGCGATGAAGGACCTGGCGAAGCTGGAGCTGCTGGAGGAGCCCGGTCAGCTGGAGATGCACCTGTTCCGCAAGCAGTTGGCGCCCCGACCGGGCACCCGGGTGCCGGGTGCGGACCTGGCCGAGGCGATGGACGTCCGGTTCAAGGTCTACCGGTACGGCGAGCCGATGATGCTCTCCGCCGTGCTCCCGGTGCTGCACTCGCTCGGTGTGCGGGTGGTCGACGAGCACCCGTACGAGGTGGACCGGATCGACGGTCGGGTCTACCTGTACGACTTCGGGCTCATGCTGCCCGAGGGGCATCAGGAACTGGCCGAGGTGCGCCCGCACGTGGAGAACGCCTTCGCGGCGGCCTGGCGCGGTGAGGCCGAGGTGGACCGGTTCAACGAGCTGGTGCTGCGCGGCGGGCTGACCTGGCGGCAGGTGGTGGTGCTACGGGCGTACGCGAAGTACCTGCGGCAGGCCGGCACGGTCTTCTCGCAGGACTACATGGAGCAGACCTTCATCGCGTACCCGAAGCTCGCCGCGTTGCTGGTGGAGCTCTTCGAGACCCGGTTCGCGCCGGGGGAGCAGACCACCGAGCAGCGCCGGCAGCGCAGCGGTGAGCTGGTGGAGACGATCCGGGGCGCGCTGGACGACGTGGCGAGCCTCGACCAGGATCGGATCCTGCGCTCGTACCTGACGCTGATCGAGGCGACCCTGCGGACCAGCTTCTACCAGAAGCGCGCCGACGGGCGGCCGAAGGCGTACGTGGCGTTCAAGCTCGACCCGCAGGCCATTCCGGACCTGCCCGCGCCGCGACCGAAGTTCGAGATCTTCGTCTACTCGCCCCGGTTCGAGGGTGTGCACCTGCGGTTCGGGCCGGTGGCCCGGGGCGGGTTGCGCTGGTCCGACCGTCGGGAGGACTTCCGGACCGAGGTGCTGGGCCTGGTCAAGGCGCAGATGGTGAAGAACACGGTGATCGTGCCGGTGGGTGCCAAGGGCGGCTTCGTGTTGAAGCAGAAGCCGGGTGACCGGGACGAGGCGGTCGCCTGCTACCAGGAGTTCGTCGGCGCGATGCTGGACGTCACCGACAACATCGTCAGCGGGCAGATCGTGCCGCCCGAGGACGTGGTCCGGCACGACGAGGACGACCCGTACCTGGTGGTGGCGGCCGACAAGGGCACCGCCACGTTCTCGGACATCGCCAACGAGATCTCCAAGAACCACAACTTCTGGATGGGCGACGCGTTCGCGTCCGGCGGCTCCGCCGGCTACGACCACAAGAAGATGGGCATCACCGCCCGGGGCGCCTGGGAGTCGGTCAAGCGGCACTTCCGGGAGCTGGGCCTGGACACTCAGACCCAGGGCTTCACCGTGGTCGGCGTCGGCGACATGTCCGGTGACGTGTTCGGTAACGGGATGCTGCTCTCCGAGCACATCCGGCTGGTGGCCGCCTTCGACCACCGGCACATCTTCCTCGACCCGGCCCCGGACGCCGCCACCTCGTACGCGGAGCGTCGGCGGCTGTTCGACCTGCCCCGGTCGTCCTGGGAGGACTACAACACCGAGCTGATCTCGGAGGGGGGTGGCATCTTCCCGCGTACCGCGAAGTCCATCCCGATCACGCCGCAGGTCCGGGCGGTGATCGGCCTGGACGACGACGTCACGCAGATGTCGCCGCAGGACCTGATGAAGGCGATCCTCACCGCCCCGGTGGACCTGTTCTGGAACGGCGGCATCGGCACCTACGTCAAGGCCTCCAGCCAGACCAACGCCGAGGTGGGCGACAAGTCCAACGACGCGATCCGGGTGGACGGGCGCAACCTGCGCTGCCGGGTGGCGGGCGAGGGCGGCAACCTGGGCTGGACCCAGCTCGGCCGGATCGAGTACGCGTTGACCGGTGGCCGGATCTACACGGACTTCATCGACAACGCGGCCGGGGTGGACACCTCCGACCACGAGGTGAACATCAAGATCCTGCTCAACACGGCGGTGGCCGACGGCGAGTTGACCACTGCCGAGCGGGACGAACTGCTGGCCGGGATGACCGACGAGGTCGCCGAGCTGGTGCTGCGGGACAACTACGACCAGGCGCGGGCGATCAACAACGCCCAGGCCCAGGCCTCCTCGCTGCTCCCGGTGCACCGTCGGATGATCAACGAGTTGGAGCGGTCGGGCGGGTTGGACCGGGCCCTGGAGGCGCTGCCGCCGGACGAGGAACTGGCGGTCCGCAGCGAGTCCGGGCTGACCGCGCCGGAGTTCGCGGTGCTGCTCGCGTACGTGAAGATCGTCCTGGAGCGGGAGATCCTCACCGAGGGTCTGGCCGATGAGGAGTGGACGACCGACGTCCTGGTCAACTACTTCCCGACGCCGATGCGCGAACGGTTCGCCGACCGGATGGGCCGGCACCGGCTGCGCCGGGACATCGTCACCACAGTGCTGGTCAACGAGGCGATCAACCGGGGTGGCATCTCGTTCATCTTCCGGGTGGTCGAGGAGACGGCGGCCAGCGCGGCGGACGTGATCCGGGCGTACGTGGTGGTCAGCGAGGTGTTCGGCCTGCGCGACCTGTGGGACGCGGTCGAGGCGCTGGACAACAAGGTGGCGCCGGAGCTGCAGACCAGCGTCTACCTGGACACCCGCCGGCTGCTCGACCGGGCGGTGCGGTGGCTGGTCTCCAACCGGCGCTCGCCGATCGACGTGCCGGCCGAGATCGCCCGACTGCGGGACGGGGTCACCCGGCTGCTGCCCGGGCTGGAGGAGCTGTTCTACGGCAACGAGCGCCAGGGCATCGCCGCCCACATGGACTCGATGACCGAGCGTGGGCTGCCCCGCGAGCTGGCGGAGCGGGCGACCCGGCTGATGTACAGCTTCGGCCTGATGGACGTGGTGGAGACCGCGAACGCCAGCGGGCGGGACGTCAGCGAGGTGGCCTCGGTCTACTTCGTGCTGTCCGACCTGTTCCGGGTGGACTCGCTGCTGTCGAAGATCTCCCTGCTGCCGCGGGAGGACCGTTGGCAGACGCTGGCCCGGATGGCGCTGCGGTACGACCTGTACGCCGCGTTGGCCGCGCTCACCGCCGAGGTGCTCGACTCCACCCCGGGTGACCTGCCGCCGCACGAGCGGGTGCAGCAGTGGGAGCAGTCGAACGCCACGTCCATCCACCGGGCTCGACGGGCGATGGGGGAGTTCGACGAGTCGCGGGCGGACCTCGCCGCGCTGTCGGTGCTGCTGCGTCAGATCCGCACCCTGGTGCGGACCTCCGCAGCCGCCTGAGTCAGGTACGCCGGACGCGGTCCGGCCGGTCGGGAACCCCCGACCGGCCGGACCGCGTTTCGTTTCGTCGTGGGTCACGCCGCCAGGGTGGCGAAGACGACGATGTTGTCGGGGTAGCTCTTCGCGGCCTGGTCGAACTGGCCGCCGCAGGTGACCACCCGCAGGCCGGGCCGGTCGCTCGGTCCGTACACCAGCTCGGTGGGGAAGGCCGTCTTCGGGTACGACGTCACCGAGTCGACGGTGAAGGTGGCCGGCACGCCGTCGGCGCGGCGCACGGTGATGGTGTCGCCGGGGGTGAGAGCGCCGAGGTCGAAGAAGACGGCCGGGCCGAGCACCGCCGAGTCCACGTGCCCGACGATGACAGCGTTACCCGTCTCGCCCGGGCTCGCGCCCGGCTCGTACCACCCGGCCTGGTCGGCCTTGTCCAACGGCGGGACCTGGACGGTGCCGTCCGGGTTGGTGCCCAACGACATGATAGTCGCGTCGACACCGATCCGGGGGATCTCGATGCTGGTCGGCGCCGACCGGGCCAGCCCTGCCGGCACGTCCCCGATCGGCTGCCCGTCGACCGGCGGGGCGTCGTCGGCGGTGCTCGCCGGCCCGGTGGTCTGCGGGGCGGCCTGGGCCAACGGCTGCGGCGGTCGGGGGGCGGGTGTGTCCTTCAGACTGGCGCCGATCATGCCGGCGCCGATCATGGCCATGGTGACGACGACGGCCGTGCCGGCGGCACGCCACGGTTTCCCGCGACGGCCGCCGGCCGGTGTCGTCGTCACGTCAGACGAGCGAACCATCGGTCCGCCGACGACGCATCAGCACGATCCCGCCCAGCGCGGCAGCGCCGAGCAGGCCCGCCCCGCCAGTGGCCAGACCCCGGTCGGTGCCGGTGCTGACGCCGCCGTCACCGCCGTCGACCCCGCCGTGCGGCAGCACGACCAGCTCGCCCTCGCCGCAGGAGCCCTTGAGCTCGTAGCGACCCGGCTTGGCGTCCTTGTCGACAGTGGCTTCGCCGTAGTAGACGAACTCGCGCTCCTTCTTCCAGTCACGCTCGTCCGAGCCGCGCTCGTCCTTGCCGTAACCGCCGCGCTCGTCCGAGCCGTACTCGGAGCCGTGCTCGTCCTTGGACTCCCAGTCCTTGTCCGAGCCGTATTCCGAGCCGTATTCCGAGCCGTGCTCGTCCTTGGACTCCCAGCCCTTGTCGGAGCCGTACTCGGAGCCGTGCTCGTCCTTGGACTCCCAGCCCTTGTCGGAGCCGTACTCGGAGCCGTGCTCGTCCTTGGACTCCCAGCCCTTGTCGGAGCCGTATTCCGAGCCGTGCTCGTCCTTGGACTCCCAGTCCTTCTTGTCACGGCTGTCTTCGGCGTCCTGGCCGTGCTCCTCGCCCTTCCAGTCCTTGCCGTTCTCGTCGCCGTAGGCGTCGGCGGCAGCGCCGGCACCCTGGCCGCCCTTGTCGTCCTTGCCCTTGTCGTCCTTGCCGTTCTCGTCCTTGCCCTTGTCGTCCTTGCCCTTGTCGTCCTTGCCGTTCTCGTCCTTGCCCTTGTCGTCCTTGCCCTTGTCGTCCTTGCCCTCGTGGTCCTTGCCGTTCTCGTCCTTGCCGTGCTCGTCCTTGCCCTTGTCGTGGTCGGAGGAGTTCTCCTCCTCGCGCCAGTCGCGGTCCTCACCCCGGTCCTCGCGCGCCGGCTTGAGCTTGACCTTGCCGGTGACCTTGGACCACACGTACGCGTGCTCCTGCCGATCCGGGCAGATCTCGAGGAGCTTGACCTCGTCGCCGGCCTTCACGACGTGCGGCTTGGCGTAGACCTTGCCGTCGTCGTGGCCGTCGGCGAACGCGATCCCCGGTGCGAACACCAGGAGCGACGCGCCGCCGAGCGCGGCACCCGCAACGACCTTCCCGAGCATCTTCTTAGCCATGACCTGCGTCACTCCATCCCTGTTGTCCTGAGCCCGGCGACAACCGAGCTAAGACCGACGTTAGACGGTTTCATGACTTATGAAGTGAAAGATTCGCGTTTTGACCTTTGTTCCGGTAAGAGGTGAAGGGGTGGTACGCGGCTTTCGCGGCATCGAGTGTGGGCTCAGGTGGCCCGTGACCCTGTAGGTGCACCCGCGGCGTTCGGAACTCGTCATGCCCGACCCATCCCGGCCATCCCGTACCGGCGGCTACGGCTGATCCGTGCCGGCCGGGCGTGCTCGGGGGTATCGTCCGAAACGGCTCCGGCGACGCATCGAGCCATTGCCATGGAAGCGCTCCCATGCAAGAATCGGCGAACGCGGTTCAGAGAGCCACACCGTGCAGGCAGGCAGTCGAGGGCACCCGTTCATCGGGCGACATGCCGCCGCCGATCGACCGGCCGCATCGGTCGGGCACCACCACCATCGCCCGTCCGGGTCGGGCGCCCCCGAAGAATCCCGTTGGCGCCGACGGTCGTCCGTGCAGGACGCCCATCGAGCCGTCCCGCCGGGCCGTACCTGGGCCCGGTCTCGCCCAAGGAGATCAGTGGCATGAATGTGTGGAGAAGGCTAACCGGCCCACGCCGGGCCCTCGCGCTCGCCGGCGCGGGTGCCCTGGTCGCCGGTGGGCTCGTAACGATTCCGGTCACCGCGGCGCAGGCCGCGACGCAGTGCGATATCGCGTACACGAGCAACGACTGGCCCGGCGGTTTCACCGCGAACGTCACCATCAAGAACGTCGGCGACCCGCTGAACGGCTGGACGCTGGGCTGGACCTTCGCCAACTCCAGCCAGCGGGTGCAGCAGGGCTGGTCGGCCACGTTCACCCAGTCCGGCAGCCAGGTCACCGCCCGGAGCCTGTCCTACAACGGCACCCTGGCCACCGGCGCGTCGACGAGCATCGGCTTCAACGGCGCGTGGAGCGGCAGCAACCCGAAGCCGACCTCGTTCACCCTGAACGGTGTGGTCTGCAACGGTGGCACCACCCCGCCGACCAACCCGCCGACTGACCCGCCGACCAACCCGCCGACTGACCCGCCCACCAACCCGCCGCCCGGCACCAAGGTCGACAACCCGTACGTCGGGGTGCGCGGTTACGTGAACCCGGAGTGGAAGGCCAAGGCGGACGCCGAGCCCGGCGGAAGCCGGGTCTCCAACAACCCCACCGCCGTCTGGCTGGACCGGATCGCCGCGATCAACGGCACGCCGGACAGCAGCTCCAACGGTGCCTTCGGGGTGAAGGACCACCTGGACGAGGCGCTGCGCCAGGGCGCCGGTTACATCCAGTTCGTGATCTACAACCTGCCCGGCCGGGACTGCTCGGCGCTCGCCTCCAACGGTGAGCTGGGCCCGGACGAGCTGCCCAAGTACAAGGCCCAGTACATCGACCCGATCGCCGCGATCCAGGGCGACTCGAAGTACAGCAGCCTGCGGATCATCAACATCATCGAGATCGACTCGCTGCCGAACCTGGTGACCAACACCTCCGGCCAGCCTGGCGGCACGGTCATGTGTGACACGGTCAAGGCCAACGGCGCCTACGTCAACGGTGTCGGCTACGCCCTCGCCAAGCTGGGCTCGATCGGCAACGTCTACAACTACATCGACGCCGGTCACCACGGCTGGCTCGGCTGGGACTCCAACTTCGGCCCGAGCGCCGAGATCCTGAAGACCGCCGCGGTCGCCTCCGGCAGCACGGTCAACAACGTGCACGGGTTCATCACGAACACCGCGAACTACTCGGCGCTCCAGGAGCCGTACTTCAAGGTCACCGACAACGTGAACGGCCAGACGGTGCGGCAGTCCAAGTGGGTCGACTGGAACTTCTACGTCGACGAGCTGTCGTTCGCCCAGGCATTCCGGACCAAGCTGGTCTCGTTGGGCTTCAACTCGAACATCGGCATGCTGATCGACACCTCCCGCAACGGATGGGGTGGCTCCGCGCGGCCCACCGGACCGGGTGCCATGACGAGCGTCGACACCTACGTCAACGGTGGCCGGGTCGACCGACGCCTGCACCTCGGCAACTGGTGCAACCAGGCCGGTGCCGGTCTTGGTGAGCGGCCGCGGGCCAACCCGGCGACGGGGATCGACGCCTACGTCTGGGTGAAGCCGCCGGGTGAGTCGGACGGCTCCAGCAAGGAGATCCCGAACAACGAGGGCAAGGGCTTCGACCGGATGTGCGACCCGACGTACGGCGGCAACGCCCGCAACGGCAACAACCCGTCCGGGGCGCTGGCCAACGCGCCGATCTCCGGTGCGTGGTTCTCCGCCCAGTTCCAGGAGCTCATGCGCAACGCGTACCCGGCTCTCTGATCGGGTAGCTCACGCACCAACCCGCTGCCAGTGGTTGGTGAGGCACTGTTGGCAGCAGGTTCCCCCCGGGTCCCCGGCCCGACCGTCACAGGTCGGGTCGGGGACCCCCCTCTGCCCCGGTCAGGGCACCGTGCGTTCGATCGCCGCCCGACCCTGCTCAGCCAGGTCACGGCGGGCCCTGTCCAGGTTCTCCGGCGTCAGGTCCTGGCCGCGGGCCATCACCAGGTCCTCCGGCTCCCACTGCTGTTCGCCACCGGTGCGGATATTGTCCCCGCCAGCGCCGGTACCCGTCCCGGTCGCCCCGGTGCCGGCAGCGTACGGATCGCCGAGCAGATCGTCGGTGTCCGGTGCCAGATCGTCTGGTCGACTGCGGGGCTCGGCGAAGCTCGGCGTGTCCCGGTCGGGGCCACCTCCGGTCCGCAGCTGCGGCACGGTGGCGTCATCATCCACCGCCGAGGCCACCTCGGGGCTGTCCTCCAACGGCGGTTGGCGATCGCGATCGGTCATCGTGCTGCCTCCTGTGTCGGACACGGTGCCTGATTTCCTCACGTACCCCTTCGTGTCGCGCTCATGCCGGGCGGCCCGGCGGTCAGGCGCCGGGCTGGTGCTCGGTGGGGGTCGGCGGGTCAGGCCCCGGGCTGGTGCTCGTTGGGGGTCGGCGGATCCGCCGGGCGCAGCCACTGCCAGAGCAGCATGAGCAGGCCGAAGACGAGCATCGCCAGCCCGGCCCAGAGGTTGATCCGGACGCCCTCGGCCTTGTCGATCTCGGCCCGGCTGTCGAAGATGCCGATCAGCGTCACGATGATCCCGTACGCGACGAAGAGACCACCGATCACCCGGCGGATGTCGAACAGCCGGGCCGCGGCGGAACGCCGCTGCTCCTCCTGCGTCTCGTCGATCAGCGGGTCATGTGCCGGCTGGCCGTCGTTGCTCATCTGCCGACCCCTTTCCTCAGAAGACCGGGATGTAGAAGAGGGCGGCCAGCGCGACCGCGATCAGACCGAGCAGCACCGGGGAGCGGTACCAGACGGCGTCCCCGGCGAGCACGTCGCCCTTCAGGTCGACGCCGCCCATGCCGTACACCAGCCCCCGCAGCTCCTCGTCGCGCTTGGGCGAGGTGAGCGGGGTGATGATCGCCGCGACCACCACCGCGGTGACGAATGCCAGGCCGGCGCCCCAGAAGCTCTCCTCCAGGTCGGAGTTGAAATCGACCACACCGCCCTTGTAGAGCAGGTAGAGGCTCAGCGACACCAGGGTGCCCAGTAGCAGCGACCAGAAGCCGGCCAGGGCGGTCATCCGCTTCCAGAACATGCCGATGATGAAGGTGGCGAACAGCGGCGCGTTGAAGACCGAGAAGAGCGCCTGGATGTAGTTCATGATGTTGCTGAACCCGGCCGCGATGAACGCGGTGCCGATGCCGATCACCACCGCGCCGACGGTCGCCCACCGGCCGACCCGCAGGTAGTACTCGTCCGACCGGTCACGGCGGATGTACGCCTGCCAGATGTCGTAGGTGAAGACGGTGTTGAAGCCGCTCACGTTGGTTCGCCGAGACGAAGGCGAGACCGGTCACCCAGGCCGGCAGGGAGCGGCCGGAGAGGAAGAAGTCGACGCTGGTCCGGATGGCCCGGCGGGCGGCGAAGCCGACCCCGAGGACGGTGACGAAGTACAGCGCCAGAATCAGGTAGTCCAGGCCGTTCATGTTGAGCCGGAGACCGTCGCCGTCCATCCCGCCACCCCTCGTCCCGACGTCCGCGCTGTTTGCCGCGCGCCCTATTACCCCGCCTGGGCGGTTTCACGCCTGGAGGTGGGAACCGTCCTGTTCGACCCCGCTCGGGCGGTCTGGGGGCGCGGGGCGCCGATCAGCGCGCGCAAGAGGGCGCCCCGGCCGTCAGGGCCGGGGCGCCGCCTGTTGGTGGGGTGGGTCAGCGACCGAGGACGCGGTCCAGGAAGTCCCGGTAGTTGCGGACGGCCATGCGCAGTTGCTCGGTGTCGGCCGAGCCGGCGTCCTGCCACCCGCCCAGCGTGGTCTTCTGCGCCGCCAGCGCCGAGGAGAGGGCCTGGATGGCCTCCTCCACCAGCGACTGCGCCTCGCCGGCAGCCGCCTTCGGGTCGTCGACGAAACGCAGCTGCACGTCCCGCCAACGGTCCCGGAAGCTCTGCGCGGTGTCCGGTTCGAGGAGCGTGGCCGGCCCGGCCGCGACAGTCGACCCGGCGGGTCGGGATGTTCCGGCGGCCGCCAGCGTGGGGCTGGTGTCGTCGGCGGGGACCGGTTCGCCGTCCGCGTCGGGGTCGACCATCTCCGGTGTGGCGCTGCCGTAGCCGGCCGCGCCCGCCGCGGCGGCCTCCCGGTCGCCGGTCAGATCGCCGCGTCGCTCGGGGTCGCCGTTCGTGCTCCCCGGCGGGACGACGGTCCGCGCGGACGTGTCCGCGTCAGCCCGGTCGTCGAGGTCGCTGCGGTCGTCGACGTCAGTGCTGTCGACGTCGACGTCCGAGTCGCGGCGGTGCAGCTCGGCGGTCGGGTCGGCGCGCAGACCCTCCCGCTCGCCATCCTCGGCGCCGTCGCCCGGCTGGGCGGTCCGCTCGGCCCGGGGGTCCGGCTGGTCCTGCGGGCGCGGGCTGGCCAGTGCGGAGGCGGCCACCGCGTCGGCGACAGTGGTGGCGCCGAACGTGGTCGGCAGCGGCCCCGGCTCGTGGAAACCGCCCTCGTCGGTGGACCGGTCGTCGCGTCGGTGGCGGCGGTCGGAGTCGTCGGTCAGCTCGTCGTCGGCCGGGTCGTACGCGCCGTCCCGGTCGGTGTCGTCGGCCCGGTCGGTGTCGTTGGTCCGGTCGTGGGCGGTGCGCTGGTCCTCGAAGGTGCCCCGGTCGTCGAGGGCGTCCTCAGGGACGTCGGAGCGGCCGGCCCGGTCGCCGGCCGGGGGTACCGGCACGGGCGCGGACCGCACGGCCTCCGGGTGGTCGTTGCTCACCTGCTGCTCTTCCTGGCGCATCGGTGGCCTCCTCAGCGGCTCGTGGTGTCGTGGTCCGGGTGGTGGCGCTGCTCGGGCGTCTGCTGGCCGACCGGCTCCTCGCCCAGCAGGTCGGCGAAGAGTGCGCGGTAGTGCACGACCGCCTGCCGCAGCTCCTCGGTGTTGGCCTCGCCCCGGGAGTTGCGCAGGTGGATCTCGTGCGCGTCCCGGTAGTTGGTGAGGGTGCGGGCGTGCTCGACGGAGAGGTGGGCGATCTGGTCGGAGAAGTCACCGGTCGGGTAGCCCTGCTCCTCGATGAGCCGGGTGACCAGTTCGTCCGCGTCGCCCACGGTCTCGCCGGGGGAGTCGATGAAACGGACCTGAAGTTCCTCCCAGGCGGCGGCGTACCGGGCCCGGGACTCCGGGGTGAGTGGGGTGAGCGTGAGCTCGGCATGCCGGCGTTCCCGGTCGCGCAGTTCGCGCTCGGCGGCGGACCGGCTGTCCTGCTCCGCCACCACCCGGTCGTACTCCGGGCCGAACCGGTTGCGGAGCGCGCGACGGTTGTTGAGCGAGCGGGCGGCCACGGCCAGCACCGCGACGATCACCAGCACGACGAGCACGATGACGACTATCTGCGTGGACGACATGGGCTCCTCCTTCGTCATCTGGTATTCCCTCCGCGCAGTGATCGCCAATCCCGATCCGGGACACTTTCCTGACGAGGCCCCGGCTGCCCCACCTGCCAGAATCTGACTCGTTCAAGAAAAGTGGGATTCGGACCACGTCTGCGCACATCCCGGAGCGTCGATGTCGGCGCGACAGGCGGTAGTGCAACAGCCCTCGATTACGTATCCTGCCCAAGGCGCCCGCGCCGGTGCCCGACGAACGGCCGGGCGCACAGCCGGCCGGAGCGTTGCCCGGCGGTGCCGGCGCCCCTCCTGCCACCCTGTACGGGCGAGGTCTGATGAAAACCCGCGACTGGCCGATCCGCTCGAAGCTGACCGCGTTGGTCGTCGCGCCGGTGACCGCCCTCCTGGCGTTGTGGATCTTCGCGACCTCCCTGACCTTCGGTCCCGCCCTGAACCTGCTCTCCGCCCGCACCCTCCTGTACGACCTGGGTCGTCCCGGCGAGGCGGTGGTCACCGAGCTGCAACGGGAACGCCGGCTCTCGGTGGTGCAGCTCGCCGGCGACGCTGCACTGCCCGCCCTCGCCGAGCAGCGCGGACGCACCGACCGGGCGGTCGCCGAGCTGCGCCGCCGGGTGAACGGCGAGCCCCTGCGCGACGCGGCGGACGACCTGCTGGAAACCCGGGTCGACAAGCTCATCACCGCCCTGGCAGCGTTACCCAGCGGGCGGACGTTCATCGACGACCGCAAGGTGGACCGGGCCGGCGCGCTCAACCTGTACAGCGGCATGGTCTCCGCGGCCTTCCAGGCGTTCGCCGGCATGGCGACCCTGACCGACCCGGGAATCAACCGGCAGGCCCTGGCGCTCACCGCGCTGGGTCGCTCCCGGGAACTGCTCGGCCAGAGCGACGCTCTGCTGGCCGGCGCGCTGACCGCCGGACGGTTCGCCGAGGGGGAGCACACCCAGCTCGTCCAGGCCATCGGCAACCAGCGGTGGCTCACCGAGAGCGCCGTCGCCGACCTGCCCGAGAGCAGCCGGGTCGCGTACCAACGACTGACCGAGGGCGAGGCGTTCACCCGGCTGCGGGCCATGCAGGACGCGCTGGTCGTACCCAGCCGGTCCGGCCGGCCGGCGGTCGACGCGGCGGCCTGGCAGGCCAGCCAGGACGCGGTGCAGCAGCAGCTGCGGGACTTCGAGCTGTCCGAGGCGGACGCGCTCACCGACCGTTCGGTGCCGATGGCGGTCCGCATCCTGGTGCGGCTGGCCGCCGCCGGGGTGCTCGGGCTCGTCGCCGTGGTCGTCTCGGTGCTGGTGGCGCTGCGGGTCGGCCGCACCCTGGTCCGGCGGCTCAGCGGCGTCCGCACCGCCGCGCTGGAGCTGGCCGAGCACCGGCTGCCCGACGTGGTGACCCGGCTGCGCCGTGGCGAGCAGGTCGACGTCGCCCGGGAGGCGCCGCCGCTGGAGTACGGCCACGACGAGATCGGCGAGGTCGGGCGCGCCTTCACCGAGGTGCAGCGCACCGCCGTGCAGGCCGCCGTTGACGAGGTCACCCTGCGGCGCGGGCTCAACGAGGTCTTCCTCAACATCGCCCGACGCAGCCAGAGCCTGGTGCACCGTCAGCTGCACCTGCTGGACCGGATGGAGCGGCGCAGCGAGGACCCGGACGAGCTGGCCGAGCTGTTCCAGGTCGACCACCTGGCCACCCGGCTCCGCCGGCACGCCGAGGACCTGGTCATCCTCGCTGGCTCCGCCCCCGGGCGCGGCTGGCGCAACCCGGTCGCGATGGTCGACCTGATCCGTGGCGCGATCTCCGAGGTCGAGGCGTACGAACGGGTCGACATCACCAACGTGCAGCCGGCCGGCGTGCTGGGGCGGGCCGTCGGCGACGTCATCCATCTCCTCGCCGAGCTGGTCGAGAACGCCACCGCCTTCTCCCCGCCGGACACCCGGGTCACCGTCACCGGGGCGCAGGTAGCCAACGGGTACGCCCTGGAGATCACCGACCAGGGGCTGGGCATGTCCGAAACGGCGATGGAGACCGCCAACACCCGGCTGGCCAGCTCGCCGGAGTTCGACCCGGCGCAGAGCGCCCGACTCGGCCTGTTCGTGGTGGCCCGGCTGGCGGCCCGGCACGGCGTACGGGTGCGGTTGCGGCCGTCGGGGGAGGGTGGCGTGACCGCCGTGGTGCTGCTCCCCGGCGACCTGGTCACCACCGAACCGCCGGCCGGCCCCGACCCGGCCACCCTCGCCGCCGCGTCGGCCGACCCGGGCCGGCGACTGGTGCGGACGGCACGCCGGGGCGCGGTGACCCGACCCCGTACCCGCCCGCCGACGGCCCCGCCCGGCAGCACGGCCCCGCCCACCGGCGCGCCGACCCCGGTCACCGCGCCGGCCAGCGGGCCCGACGAGGGGCCGGCGACCTCCGACGAGCCGGACGACGAGCTGGACGGGCTGCCCCGCCGGGTACGCCGTCGGACCCCCGCCGTCCAACCCCGGTCGACAGTCGGCGACACGCCGTCACCCCGCTCGCCCGAGGAGGTCCGCCAGGTGATGGCGGCGCTGCAGGCCGGCACGGCGCGCGGCCGTGCCACCGCCGTCACCCCGACGGCACCGCCGCCGTCAACGGGCCCGGCGACGCCGATCGGCAGCGCGATCCCGACGGCACCCACCGACCCGCCGACCAGCCCCGAACCACCGACCGCGACTGAGAGGGACGCCTAGTGCGGCATTCGACGAAGCAGAGCGCCGGCCTCGACTGGTTGCTCGACGAACTGGTGCAACGGGTACCGGCCGCCCGGGAGGCGGTGGTGCTCTCCGCCGACGGCCTGCTGCTCGGCTGCTCGGCCGAGTTGGAGCGCTCCGACGCCGAGCACCTCTGTGCGCTCGCCGCCGGCTTCTCCAGCCTGGCCCGGGGCGCCAGCCGGCACGTGGACGGCGGTCCGGTGCGACAGACAGTGGTGGAGATGGAGGCCGCGTACCTCTTCGTCACCACCGCCGGGCAGGGTGCCTGCCTGGCCGTGGTGAGCGACGCCGACGCGGACATCGGGCTGGTCGCGTACGAGATGGCGATGCTGGTGATCCGGGTGGGGGAGAGCCTCGCCGCACCGGCCCGATCGGCAGCGGACGCCGGAGATGCGGACTGAGCCGCCCGGGCCGCAGCACGAGTGGCTGGACGGTGACGCCGGCCCGGTGATGCGCCCGTACACGCTCACCCGGGGCCGGGTACGCTCCGCCGTCGACAATTTCAACCTGGTCGCGTTCGTGGTGGCGGCGGACGTCGACCCGGCAGGTCATGCGCACCTGCTGCCCGAGCATCGACGGCTCGTCGCGTTGGCCAGCCGGCCGGTGTCGGTTGCCGAACTGGCGGCCGAGTTGGACCTCGCTGTCGGCGTGGTCCGGGTACTGCTCGGTGATCTCCTCGCCGAGGGCCTGGTCGCGGTGCACGAGCCGCCGAAAGCCGGCATCCTTCCCGACGACGACATCCTCAAGGCGGTGGTCAGTGGACTCCGTGCGCTGTGACCAGGTGGGCACCAGCACCACCATCCCGCTGGCACTGAAGATCCTCATCGCGGGAGGCTTCGGGGCCGGCAAGACGACGTTGGTGAGCGCCCTGAGCGAGGTCCGTCCGTTGCAGACCGAGGAGGTGCTGACCGGGGCCGGGATCGGCACCGACGACATCTCCGGCGTGGAGGGCAAGTCCACCACCACGGTGGCGATGGACTTCGGCCGGATCACCATCAACGACGACCTGCAGGTCTACCTGTTCGGCACGCCGGGTCAGGACCGGTTCTGGTTCCTCTGGGACGAGCTGGCCTTCGGCGCGCTCGGCGCGGTGGTGCTCGCCGACACCCGGCGACTGGCCGACTGCTTCCCCTCCATCGACTACTTCGAGCAGCGCGGCATCCCGTTCGTGGTGGGCGTGAACTGTTTCGACGGCTCCCGCCGGTTCAACCTGGAGACCGTACGCCGGGCGCTCGACCTGGACCCGGAGGTGCCGATGGTGCTCTGCGACGCCCGGGACCGGCAGTCCGGGAAGATGGTGTTGATCTCTCTGGTGGAGCACGTCGCCCGGCAGCGCGGTGAGCCGGTGCCGGCCGCCTGAGAACCGGGCCGGAAAGCGGGTTAACGGGCGGGCAACGCGGGCAGGCTCTGGTTGGATCAACGGAGGATGCCGGCGGAGGAGTGGTACGTGAGCGGTCAGGGTGAGGTCGTCCACATCGGCTGTTACACCGCGCAGAGCGGTGGACGGGGCAGCGGCATCGTCGCCGCACGTCGCGACCCCACGACCGGGGCGCTGACCCCGCTCGGCACGGTGGCGGTCACCGCGTCCCCGTCCTTCCTGGCGCGGCACCCCACCCAGCCGGTGCTCTACGCGGTCAACGAGCTGACCGACGGGGAGGTCAGCGCCTGGCAGGTCGGTGCGGACGGCGCGCTGGACCCGCTCGGCAGCCGGTCGACCGGCGGGGCCGAGCCCTGCCACCTGGCGGTGCTGCCGGGCGGCGGTCACCTGCTGGCGGCCAACTACGGCAGCGGCAGCATCGCGGTCTTCCCGCTCGATCCGCGGGGCGTGCCCGGCGACCGCACCGACCTGGTGGTGCACGAGGGGCACGGCCCCGACCCGGAGCGCCAGGACCACGCCCACGCCCACATGGTCTCGCCGGGACCGGGCCGGGGGCCGATCCTCGCCGTGGATCTCGGCACCGACTCCGTCTACCGGTACGACCTGGACGCGGCGACCGGACGACTGGTGCCGCGTGCGCCGCGGATGCGGACCGCGCCCGGGACCGGCCCCCGGCACCTGGCCCGGCACCCGGACGGACGGCGCTGCTACCTCGTCGGTGAGCTGGACGCCTCGGTCACCGCGTATGAGCTGACCGACGACGGCGCGTTGCACCACCGCGGGCGGGTCGAGGCGAGCGAGCGGGCCGGTCACGTCCAGCCGTCGGAGGTCGCTGTCACCCCGGACGGCCGTTTCCTCCACGTCGCCAACCGTGGGGTGGGGACCGTGGCGGTCTTCAGCCTGGCCGGGGAGTTGCCCGAGCTGGTGGCCGAAGTGGACACCGGTGGCGAGTGGCCCCGGCACTTCGCCCTGATCGGGGAGCACCTCTACGTCGCCGACGAGCGGGCGGACATGGTGCGGGTGTTCCGGCGCGACGCCGACACCGGCGTCCCGGAGGCGGTCGGCGAGCCCGTTCCGGTGCCGAGCCCGACGTGCGTTTTGCCCTGAACGATGGTTTAGAGACGTGAGCGCCGCACTCGTTTGGCAACGCCACGAGGCTGCTACGTCACTCTGTGTTGCAAAACGGAGGTCAACTGTTTCTCCTGCGTAACTTTAGTCCGAACGGATGTGGCAGAGACGGCACCTAGTACGCAAGATGGTCACCGTGTCAGCAGGCCGCCATCGCATGCGTTCGAAACTCCACCTAGCCGCCGCCGCCGCAACGGTCGGGGTGCTCGTCGTCACGACGGGCGCGTGGTTCGGCTATCGGGAGTTGATCCAGCCCAGCTGCTCGGGAGAGATCCGGCTCGCCGTGGCGGTCGCCTCCGAACTCGCGCCAGCGGTGGACGCGGCGGCGTCCCAGTGGGTGAAGGACGGCGCGGCGGTAGGCCCGACCTGCATCCGAGTCGACGTTTCCGCGTCCGACCCGGTCGACGTGGCGGCCGTGGTGGCGGCCAAGCACGGCGCGGTGCTCGCCGGCGTGGGGCAGGCCAGCGGCACCGCCGTCAGCCCGGACGTCTGGGTGCCCGACTCCTCGACCTGGCTGCTGCGGTTGAAGAAGGACGCGACGGCGTTCGCTCCGACCAACGGCGCGTCCATCGCGCGCAGCCCGATCGTCGTCGCGATGCCCGAGCCGATCGCCACCCGGCTCGGTTGGCCGGACAAAAAGTTCAACTGGACCGACCTGCTCAAGCAGGTCAACAGCAGCACGCCGCTGCGGACCGGGATCGTCGAGCCGACCCGTGACGCGGCGGGCCTGTCCGGTCTGCTCTCGCTGACCGCCGCCGCCAGCGCGGCCGGCGGCGACGCCCAGCGCAACACCGTCGGCGCGCTGCGCGCACTGGCCACCGGCCGCTCCTCGCTCCGCAACGACCTGCTGGCCCGTTTCCCCACTGCCAACGACTCCACGTCCATCGCCAGTGGTCTCGGTGCGGCGGCCCTGTCCGAAGAAGACGTGATCGCGTACAACAGCAAGAAGCCGCCGGTGCCGCTCGCCGCGCTCTACATGGAGCCGGCGCCGATGCCGCTGGACTACCCGTACGCGGTGCTGCCCGGCATCGAGCCGAGCAAGGCGTCGGCGGCCAAGGTGCTGTTCGAACTGCTCACCAGCCCGACCTTCCGTAACCGGCTCGCCGCGCAGTCGCTGCGTGCGCCGGACGGCAACTGGGGCGAGGGTTTCAAGGCGCCGCAGGGTGCGCCGAGCCCGTCCGGCGGCGCGCCCACCGCGCCGGCGAACGGCGGCACCGCGGCGGGTGGCCTGGACCCGGCCGCCATCCAGCGGGTCGTCTCCAGCTGGTCGATCGCCACCCAGTCCGGTCGGATGCTCGCCGTCATCGACGTCTCCGGCTCGATGAAGGAGCCGGTGCCCTCCGCCAACAACCGAAGCCGGGAGGAGGTCACTGTCGACGCGGCCCGTCGTGGCCTCAGCCTCTTCGACGACTCCTGGTCGATCGGTCTGTGGACCTTCTCCACCCAGCTCGTCGGCAACCGGGACTACCGGGAGCTGGTCCCGATCGGCCCGCTCTCCGGCCAGCGCGGCCAGTTGGAGGGCGCGCTCGCGACCATCAAGCCCTCCAGCGGTGACACCGGCCTCTACGACACGATGTTTGCCGCGTATCAGGCGGTGCAGGAGAACTGGCAGCCCGGCCGGGTCAACTCGATCGTGCTGTTCACCGACGGCAAGAACGAGGACGACAACGGTCTCAACCAGCAGCAGCTGCTCGGCAAGCTCAAGCAGGCCGCCGACCCGGAGCGGCCGGTCCAGGTCATCATGATCGGTATCGGTGAGGGCGTCAGCAAGGCGGAGCTGGAGTCGATCACCAAGGTGACCGGTGGCGACGTCTTCGTCACCAAGGATCCGAGCGAGATCGGCAGCATCTTCCTCAGCGCCATCGCGCGGCGTCCGCCAGCACCGCGCTGATCCGACGCTCAGCGGTCGAGGAGCCTGCCACACCCGTCGATCCGGTGTGGCGGGCCCCTTTTCGGCCCGCCAGTTGTTGAAGAAAAGTGACGGCAATACGTCGGAAGCAATCGGCAGTCATAGTTGTCAGGGCAGGATGTCGACTGTTCCGGCATGGTCGGTCCGCCTCCGGTCCGACCCGTTGGCCGGGGCCATCCTGTACAGAGTGGGAGGGCCGGTGAGCGTGGCGACACTGTTGACCCCCGCCACGTCGGCGGAGCCCGACGGTCGACGCACCGGGCTGCTGGCACGAGCCGACGAACGGTCCTACGTCCGGGTGCTGGTGGTGCTGGACACCACCATCCTCATCATCGCGTTGCTGATCGGGTACGTCGCCCGTTTCGGTGAGAGCGAGCCGACCGGCTCGGAGATCCCGTACGTGCTGGTCGCCCCCGGCTTGGTGCTGGCCTGGCTGATCTCGCTCAAGGCCCTCGGCTGCTACGACGACCGGGTGATCGGCTACGGGGCGGACGAGTACCGGCGGGTCAGCTCCGCCAGCCTGCGCCTGGCCGGGGCGATCGCCATCATCGGCTACATCGCCGACGTCGGAGTGTCCCGGGGCTTCCTGGGCATCTCGTTCGCGGTGGGCACCGTCGGGCTGGAGGTGGCCCGGTTCGCCGCCCGCAAGCGGCTGCACCGGGCCCGCTCGCTCGGCGCCGGCTGGTCCCGGAAGGTGCTGGTGGTCGGCGACACCGCCCACGTGTTGGAGTTGGTCCACACGTTGCGCCGCGAGCCGTACGCCGGTTACCAGGTGGTGGGTGCCTGCATCCCGGACGCGCTGCTCGCGCCGGTGGCGCAGCGGCTGGGTGACGTGCCGGTGGTGGGGTCGTTCCGGGGCATCCCCGAGGCCGCCACCGCGATCGGCGCGGACACCGTCGCGGTGACCGCCTCGGGTGAGCTGACCGCGACCCGGCTACGCCGCCTCGGCTGGCAGTTGGAGGGGACCGGCGTCGACCTGGTCGTGGCACCCGCGTTGACCGACGTCGCCGGCCCGCGGATCCACACCCGCCCGGTCGCCGGACTGCCGCTGATCCACGTTGAGGCGCCCGAGTTCCGCGGCGTCCGCAAACTGGTGAAGGGTTTCGTCGACAGGTCCGTCTCGTCGCTGGCGCTGGCGGTGCTGCTGCCGCTCATCGCGTTCATCGCCCTGGCCATCAAACTGGACAGCCGGGGCCCGGTGCTGTTCCGGCAGGTCCGGGTCGGCCGGGGCGGGCAGGAGTTCGGCGTGTTCAAGTTCCGCACCATGGTGGTGAACGCGGACGCGCTGCTCGCCGAGTTGGCAGCCCGCAACGAGACCGACGGCCTGATGTTCAAGATGCGCCACGACCCCCGGGTGACCCGCGTCGGCCGGCTGCTGCGCAAATGGTCACTGGACGAGCTGCCGCAACTGGTCAACGTGCTGCTGGGGCAGATGAGCCTGGTCGGGCCGCGCCCGCCGCTGCCCTCGGAGGTGGCCCGCTACGACGGTGACGTGGCCCGGCGGCTGCTGGTCAAGCCCGGCATGACCGGCCTGTGGCAGGTCAGTGGCCGCTCCGACCTGAGCTGGGAGGACGGCATCCGGCTCGACCTCTACTACGTGGAGAACTGGTCCCTCACCGCCGACCTCACCATCCTCTGGAAGACCTTCGGCGCGGTGCTGAACGGCCGCGGAGCGTACTGACCACAGGTCACGGTTGCGGGCCGGTCCAGTCCAGGCAGACGACCACCGCGTCGTCGACCAGGTCACCGGCCACGAACGCGCGCAGATCACCGATCAGTGACCGGACCGCGTCCAGGGGTGCCATCGGCCCGGTCCGCCGCAGGAACCGGTCCAGTGCCGTCTCGCCGTAGCGCATGTGCTGACCGGTGGCCTCCACCACCCCGTCGCTGACCACGAAGACCCGGTCGCCGAGTTCCAGGGGGAACTTCTGCTCGTGGTAGTCGGTCGCCTCGAACATGCCCAGCGGGAACTGCGCCTCCAGCGGCTGCTCGGTGACCTCGCCGCCGCGTAGCAGGACCAGGCGGGGCGACCCGGCGTCCACCACGGTCATCATCCCGGAGCGCAGGTCCAGCTCCATCAGCAACGCCGACAGGTGCTGCTCGCCCCGGTACAGGTCGTAGATGGCCTGATCGGCGAGGGCGGCCTGGTCGGCCAGGCTCAGCCCGGCCCGGCGCGCGTTGCGCAGCGCGTGGGTGGCCAGCGAGGTGAGCAGGGAGGCGGCCACGCCCTCACCGGTGCCGTTGATGGTGGACAACCAGAGCCGCTCCCCGTCGTCGGACCAGTCGAAGCTGTCGCCGCGCACGGCGTACGCCGGCTCCAACTGCCCGGCCAGGCTGAACGAGGGACGGATCCGGCTGCGGCCGGGAAGCAGGTCCCACTGCATCTCGGCGGCCAGGGTGAGGCGTTGGGTGCGCCGGGCCGCCCGGTAGACGTCGGTGCCGGCGGAGACCGCCGCCACCTCGTGTGCGAGCGCGGTGGCGACCTCGGCCAGCGCGGTGACGACCTCCTGGTCGTCCGGCACGGGCGACAGGCGCAGCACCCCTCGGCGCTCGCCCCGCATGGTGACCGGCATCCAGGCGACGCCGTCGGTCACTATTGTCGACTGGTGGTCGAAGGCGCGCCAGGCGGGGTGCCCGGGGCTCGTGATCGAGTCACCGTCGGTGAGTGGCAGCAGCTCCGCGAGCCGGTAGTCGACCTGGTACAGCTCAACGTCGGTGATCCCGTACGACCCGGCGAGCACATCCCCGATTCCACCGACGAGCCGGTCAGCTGGTGTCTCGTTCAGGGCACGTCGTGCCCGATCGACCGGTTCGCCCATCGTCACTCCCTCGCTGAAAGCTCGACCACCAGTGGGTTCGGAGTAGTCTCGGGCCACCATGGCCGAACTGAACCGTCCGACGGACCCCGACACGAGTATGGCTGCCGCGCTGGACGCGGCGGCCGCTGCCCTGCTCGGGATCTGGGAATCTGCCCGGGAGGGGACCGCCAACCGGGTCTCCGGCGCCCAGCTTAGGGCGGTGATGGTGGTGGAGCAGGTCGACGGGATCAACCTGCGTCGGCTCGCCACCCGACTCGACATGCTGCTCAGCTCCGCCAGCCGCCTCTGCGACCGGCTGGTCGCCGCCGGCATGCTGGAGCGCGAGCCGGGCCGCTTCGACCGGCGGGAGATCTCGCTGCACCTCACCCCGGAGGCTCGCCGGCTCCTCGCCGAGCTACGGGCCAACCGCCGGGCCCAACTCGACGCCGTGCTGACCGGGATGAGCCGGGAGGGCCGTGACGCGCTGCTGCGCGGAATGCAGGAGTTCGACGAGACCGCGCGCCGCCAGCAGGAGCAGCGGCCGGCGACGCCCGGGGAGCCGACGGGCCCGGGGGACTGGCCGGACGGCCCGGACCAGCCCGGTGGTCGGTCGGGGGACTGGCCGGTCGATTCGGCGCGGCAGTCCCGCGCGTTGTGGGCGGGTGCCGGCGGCGGTCCGGATCCGACGGCCGGCAGCACCCGGGAGTGGCCGGCCGGCGACCCGCCGGTGGCGCGTACCGCCTGACCGGCCGGCCGTCGCCGTCGGTCAGGCCGGTCGGTCTCCGTTGGGTCAGGTCGGCGTCGACGCGCCCACGGCCAGCATCGCGATGTCGTCGTGGGCCTGCCCGTCCAGCCAGTCGTCGACCTCCCGCAGCACCCGGTCGATCAGCGCCGCCGGTGGTTGCCCGGCCGCCGCCACGAGCGCGGCCCGCAGCCGGGCCTCACCGAACATCGCCGTGTCGCGCGGTCCGCGCGCCTCGGTCACCCCATCGGTGTACGCGAGCAACACGTCGCCCGGATCGAGGTGCACCCGCGCCTCGGCGAACCGGGCGGCGGCCAGCGCCCCCACCGGCATGCCACCGACCGGGACCGTGGTGACAGTGCCGTCGGCGGTGACCAGCAGTGGCGCCGGGTGACCTCCGCCGGCGATCCGGATGTCCAGTCCGGTGGGCCCGCGGTCCAGGGAACCGAGCAGCACCGTGGTGAACTGGCTTCGCCGCGCGGCGTCCGGCGCGTCGAACAGCGCCTGGTTGAGCAGGCGGATCAGCTCCAGAGGGCGTCGCTCGACCAGCCGCAGGGTCTGCAACGACTGACGGACCCGGCCGGTCAGCACGGCGGCGCCCACGCCCTTGCCGCACACGTCGCCGAGCGCGAACAGGGCACCCTCGGGGTGCGGGAACACCTCGTAGAAGTCCCCGCCGATGCGCAGGGTGTCGCCAGCTGCCCGGTAGCCGCCGGCCATCGTCACGCCGGGCACGGCGGGCAGCTCGGGCGGGAGCAGACTGGTCTGCAGCACCTGGGCCAGGTGGGCCTGCTCACTGTGCAGGTCGGCGGTGGCCAGCGCGGCACCCGCGCGGGCGGCGAACTCCCGGGCCAACTCCACGTCGCGTGGTTCGAAACCGGCCCGCCCGGGCCGACGGATGAGCAGCAGGGCGCCGGTCGACTCGCTGGCGTTCAGCAGGGGGCTGACCAGCACCGCCCCCGGGGGGCCGAACCCGGGCGGCAGCAGGTCGGCCAGGTCGGTGAGCGGGGCGTCCGGCCAGCGACCCGGCTCGGCGCGGTCGCCGGCCAGCGTCTCGGCGAGACCGGGCACGGCGCTGGCCAGCGCGGGACCGGCCAGCCCGGTGACCGGGGCCGGATCGCCGTCGGCGTACCGGATCCACCTGGCGCGTGGCTCGGCCGGCGCTGTCGGTCGGGGCAGCGCCACGGCGACGTCGGCCAGGTAGGGGACGGCGAGCGTGGTGGCGAACAGGAGGACCTGGTCCCGGTGCAGGGCCAGCGCCAGTCGGCTGCCGGCCTGGGCGAGGAACGCGGTGCGGGAGCGTTCGGCGAGCAGGGCGTCGGCGCGGGCGTGCTCCTCGGTGACGTCGCGGACGTACCACGCCCAGCGGGAGCCGGCGAGTTGGCGCCGGACGCCGCGCAGTCGCCGGCCGTGGTGGTCGGCGTCGAAGCGGTCAGCGCCGGTGACGACCGCCCTGGCCAGGGCGGCCACCGGGCAGTCGGCCAGCTCGGTGCCGGCCTCGATCTCCGGGAGCAGCTCGGCCGCCATGGCGTTGACCAGAGTGACCAGGCCGGTCCGGTCCGTCGTCAGCACGGCCTCGGCGAGCCCGTCGAGCAGCTCGCGGGCCAACCGGTCGTCGGCCGGCAGCGGGGTGTCGCCGGGTTGCCGGGTCGTGGTCACCGCCGGACGCCGGCTCGCGTCTGACGACGTGTGCGCATGCTGCTTCTCGACTCCTCACCGGGGATCGTTGCCTGAGTGCAAGGGTACCGATCAGTGCCGACGGGGGCGCGGGGCGGCGATCAGCCGGAGCGTGCCAGCCAGCCGGCGGGCTGGGCGATGATCCGGCGGGCCACCGAGCCGGCGGCCCCCACCGCTGCGGCTTCCGCACCGAGCGTCGACGGCCGGACCGTCACCGGCGACCAGGCGGCGGTGAGCACCCGGGCGTCGATCTCGGCGAGGACCGGGGGGCACAACCAGGGTGCGAGCGCGGCGTAACCGCCACCGAGCACCACGGTGTCCAGGTCGAGCAGGTTGACGACGCCGGCCACCGCGACGCCGAGCGCCGTTCCGGCCTCGTGCAGCGCCCGCAGCGCGTCGGCGTCGCCGGCCTCGGCCAACTCGGCCAGCCGGGCGGTCGCGGTGTCCGCGGGAAGCTCCGCCCGGGCCAGCCCGGCGGCGGACACGATCGCCTCCTGGCCGGCGTACTGCTCCAGGCAGCCCTGCCCGCCGCAGCGGCACGGACGGCCCTCGGGGTGGACCGGGAGGTGCCCGATCTCACCGCTCCACCCGCGTACGCCGCGGAACAGCGCGCCGTCCAGCACGATGCCGGCGCCGATGCCCACCTCCCCGGAGATGTGCAGGAAGCTGGACGGGCCGGGTGGTTGAGAGTGCAGCTCGCCGAGCGCGGCGAGGTTGGCCTCGTTGTCCACCGTCAACGCGGGAACCCCGGGCACCTGCTCGATCAGCGGAGGGTGCTCGGCGAGCAGCGCGGGCACCGGCACGTCGGACCAGCCGAGGTTCGGGGCCAGCCGGACCAGCCCGTCGTCGTCCACCAGGCCGGGCACCGCGAGCGCGGCCCCGACCAGGGTGAGGCCCTGGTGGGCGGCGTCGTCACGGGCTGCCCCGGCCATCTCGACCAGGTGGGCCAGGGCGTCGGCGGGGGCCACCGGGCGCAGGTCGGCCCGGTGTACGGTGCGGTGCCGCACCTGGCCGGTGAGGTCCACCACGCAGACCGCCAGGTAGTCGACGTTGACCTCCAGGCCGAGCCCGGCCGGGCCCTGTTCGGCGAGGACCAGCCCGCGCGCCGGGCGGCCGGCGCCCGAGCGGGGCGCGGGGTCGGACTCACTGACCAGCTGGCCACCGAGCAGGTCCTCGACGACAGCGGAGACGGTGGCTCTGGTCAGGCCGGTGGCGGTCGCCAGGTCGGCGCGGGAGGGGGGTCGGTCGGCCGCAGCGATCCGACCGAGGACCAGGGCGAGGTTGAGCTCGCGCAGACTGCCCTGACGGACTGCGCCGGCCGGGGCGTGGGTGAGGCTCACCCCTTGACAGTGCCATAGGGTGGGCAAATAATTCAATCGCTGAACAAATACCTGACACCACCACCCCGGAGGTCGCTCATGGCACCCCGTCCCACCCCCGCCGACAAGTTCTCCTTCGGGCTCTGGACCGTGGGCTGGCAGGCCCGCGACCCGTTCGGTGACGCCACCCGCCCCGAGCTGGACGCGGTCGAGGCGGTGCACCGGCTCGCCGAGCTGGGCGCGTACGGCATCACCTTCCACGACGACGACCTGATCCCGTTCGGCGCCGACGCGGCCTCCCGTGACCAGCACATCGCCCGGTTCCGCAAGGCCCTCGACGAGACCGGCCTGGTGGTGCCGATGGTCACCACCAACCTCTTCACCCACCCGATCTTCAAGGACGGCGGCTTCACCAGCAACGACCGCGACGTCCGCCGCTTCGCGCTGCGCAAGGTGCTGCGCCAGGTCGACCTGGCCGCCGAGCTGGGTGCCGGCACCTTCGTCATGTGGGGTGGCCGCGAGGGCTCCGAGTACGACCTCGCCAAGGACGTCCAGGCCGCCCTGGACCGCTACCGCGAGGCCGTCAACCTGCTCACCCAGTACGTCATCGACAAGGGCTACAACCTGCGGTTCGCGCTGGAGCCCAAGCCCAACGAGCCGCGCGGCGACATCCTGCTGCCCACCATCGGGCACGCGCTCGGCTTCATCTCCCAGTTGGAGCACCCGGAGATGGTCGGCCTCAACCCGGAGGTCGGGCACGAGCAGATGGCCGGGCTCAACTACGCCCACGGCATCGCCCAGGCGCTCTGGCAGGGCAAGCTGTTCCACCTGGACCTCAACGGCCAGCGCGGCATCAAGTACGACCAGGACCTGGTCTTCGGCCACGGTGACCTGATGAACGCGTTCGCCCTGGTGGACCTCCTGGAGAACGGTGGCCCGAACGGTGGGCCGACCTACGACGGTCCCCGGCACTTCGACTACAAGCCGTCCCGTACCGAGGACATGGACGGGGTGTGGGCGTCCGCGGCGGCCAACATGAGCACGTACCTGCTGCTCAAGGAGCGCGCGGCGGCGTTCCGTGCCGACCCCGAGGTGATCGAGGCGCTCGCCGCCAGCAAGGTCGGCGAGCTGAGCACGCCGACGCTCGGCGACGGCGAGGGCTACGAGGAGTTCCTGGCCGACCGGTCCGCGTTCGAGGATGTCGACGTGGACGCTGTCGCCGCCCGGGGCTTCGCCTTCGTCCGGCTCAACCAGCTCGCCGTCGAGCACCTGCTCGGCGCCCGCTGAGGCCCCGCCATGCCGTTGGTCGCAGGCGTTGACTCGTCCACCCAGTCCTGCAAGGTGGTGATCCGGGACGCGGAGACCGGTGCCCTGCTCCGGCAGGGCCGGGCACCGCACCCGGACGGCACGGAGGTCGACCCGGAAGCCTGGTGGCAGGCGCTGCGCAGCGCCGCCGACCAGGCCGGCGGGTTCGCCGACGTGGCGGCGATCTCCGTCGCCGGCCAGCAGCACGGCATGGTGTGTCTCGACGAGGACGGCCGGGTGGTCCGCCCGGCGCTGCTGTGGAACGACACCCGGTCCGCCGACGCCGCCGCCGATCTCATCGAGGAGGCCGGCGGCGGCGCGGCCGGGCGCCGGTTCTGGGCCGAGGCCACCGGCAGCGTTCCGGTGGCCAGCTTCACACTGACCAAACTGCGGTGGTTGGCCAGGCACGAGCCGGAGCTGGCGGCCCGGGTGGCCGCAGTCTGCCTGCCGCACGACTGGTTGACCTGGCGGCTGGCCGGCGCACCGGGGTTGGGCGCGCTGCGTACCGACCGGGGCGACGCCAGTGGCACCAGCTACTGGTCGCCGGCCACCGGTGACTACCGACTGGACCTGCTGGAGCAGGGCTTCGGTCGGCGGTTGGTGGTGCCCGAGGTGCTCGGTCCGGCGGAGTCGGCGGGAAAGCTCGCCGACGACCTGGGCGGCTCGGGTGGGGCACTGCTCGGCGCGGGCACCGGGGACAACGCCGCTGCCGCGCTCGGTGTCGGCGCCGGGCCGGGTGACGTGATCGTCTCGATCGGCACCTCCGGCACCGTGTTCAGCGTCGCTGACGTTCCGGCGGCCGACGAGAGCGGCGCGGTGGCGGGCTTCGCCGACGCGTCAGGTCGTTTCCTGCCGCTGGTCGCCACGCTCAACGCCGCCCGGGTGCTGGACGCCGCCGCCGCGATGCTCGGCGTCAACCTCGACGAGCTGGCCCAGCTAGCGCTCTCCGCCCCCGCCGGGGCGGACGGGCTGGTCATGGTGCCGTACCTGGAGGGTGAGCGGACGCCGAACCGGCCGCTCGCCACCGGCGCGGTGCACGGCCTGACCCTGCGTACCTCGACCCCGGCGCACCTGGCGCGGGCCGCCGTGGAGGGCATGCTCTGCGCGCTCGCCGACGGCCTGGACGCGTTGACCGCGCAGGGTGCCGTCGCCCGCCGGGTCATCCTGATCGGCGGCGGGGCCCGGTCGGCCGCGGTGCGTCAGATCGCCCCGCAGGTCTTCGGCTGCCCGGTCGTCGTCCCGCCGGCCGGGGAGTATGTCGCCGACGGGGCCGCCCGACAGGCCGCCTGGGTCGCCCTGGGCGGTGCCGCGCCGCCGACCTGGGCGGTCGAGGGCACCGAGGAGTACGCCGCAGCGGCCGTCCCCGCCGTCCGCGACCAGTACGCCGCGGCCCGCGGGTTGGTGCTCGACCGACGCTGAGCGTCACGATCTGTGCGGGTGGCCGCCGGTCGACGTGACCGGCGGCCACCCGCGTGACGCGCGCCCGCACGGAGTCTGGTTGGCTGCCGGTCATGACGGTGACCAGTGGCGGGCCCGGCCTGCGCGCGCACGGTCGGGGCGGTGGGCCGGCGCACCGGTTGTACAGCGTTGTGGTGTTCGTGCTGCTCGCCTCGCTGGACAACGTGGCGATCGGGCTGGTCCCCCCGCTGTACGGCCCGATCTCCGACGCGTTCGACGTGTCCGGGCGGCTGCTCGGCGTGGTCACCGCGGTCAGCTTCCTGGTCAGCTCGGTCGCGGCCGTCGGCTGGGCGTACGTCGGGGACCGCACCAACCGCAAGCCGCTGCTCATGGTGGGCACGCTGCTCTGGGCGGCGGGCACCGGCGGTAGCGCACTCGCCGGCGGTTACCTGACGTTTCTCACCGCGCAGCTGGTCGCGGCGGTCGGCCTCGGCGCGGTCGGCTCGGTGGGCTTCTCCGTGGTCACCGACCTGATCTCGCCGACCCGGCGCGGGTTGGTGATGAGCTTCTGGGGGCTCTCCCAGGGCGTCGGCACCCTCGCCGGCACGCTCGTCGGCGGGCTGCTCGGGGCGGCCGACTGGCGGCGGCCGTTCCTGCTGTTGACCGGCGTCGGCCTGGTCGCCACCCTCGCCTACTTCTTCACGTACGACATCCGACGGGGCCAGAGCGAGCCGGAACTGGCCGGCCGGCTCGACGCCGGCGCCGAGTACGACTACCGGATCAGCCGCGCCGACCTGCCACGCATCCTGGCCCGGCGGACCAACCGGTGGCTGATCCTGCAGGGGCTGACCGCGCAGGCCGCGTTCGGCTCGCTGGTCTGGCTGCCGGTGCTCTTCGCCGAACGTGCCGAGGCCCAGGGCTACTCGACGTCCACGGCGGTGGTGGTGGGCAGCGTGTTCGCCACCCTGTTCCAGCTCGGCGGGGTGCTGTCCATCGTGGGTGGGTTGATCGGTGACGCGGTGCAGCGGCGGACACCGAGGGGGCGCGCACTCGTCGCCTCGGTCGGCATCCTCGCCGCGCTGCCGTTCTACCTGGTGTTGTTCTTCGTCCCGGTGACCATCGACGTGCCGGACGGCGCGAGCGGCGGCGCGGTGGTCGGCGCGGTGCTGGCCAGTGTGTTCACCGAGCCGTCGGTCGGGCTGAGCCTGCTCACCGCGATCGTGGCGCTCGCGTTGACCTCGGCCAACTCGCCGAACTGGTTCGCGTTGATCGCCGACGTCAACCCGCCGGAGCACCGGGGCACTGTCTACAGCCTGGGCAACCTCGTCAACGGTGTCGGTCGCGCGGCCGGCAACGGGCTGGTCGGGGTGGCCTTCCAGGCACTGCGAACGGCATTCCCGCCACCGTTGAACTTCGCCGTCGGGCTGGCCGCGTTCCAGCTCTTCTTCATCCCGACCGGTGTCATGTACTGGCTCGCCTCGC
The DNA here is from genome assembly GCF_029809455.1 of Micromonospora sp. DH14. NCBI lineage: Bacteria > Bacillati > Actinomycetota > Actinomycetes > Micromonosporales > Micromonosporaceae > Micromonospora > Micromonospora sp. DH14. The sequence continues at coordinate 68,412 of NZ_JARVKT010000028.1, forward strand.
GGACCTCACCGGCCGACATCGACAACGTGCACGACCTGCTCCACAACCGAGCCGACCGCCTCTGACACCCCGCGCACCCCGCCCCGCACCCGCCCCAACCTCAAGATCGCGCTACTTCCTGGTTGTCGTTGCCTCCTGGAAACGGACCGGGCCGCCGACCCCCTTGGCCAGGTAGATCGACTCGTCGCGGACGGAGGCCACTAGTCGTGGAAGTAGCGCGATCTTGAGGTGTGGGCGGACGTGAATCGTTTACGACATCAGCTCCAAAGCGGGCTGTTGCGCACCGACCGGCCCGCCCGCAGCGCGTGTGGCCGGGGCGGGCCGGTCGGCGCGCGATCAGCCGCGCAGCCAGACGGTCACGTCGGTCGGGACCGCGCCGTCGTCGTCCAGTGCCGCGCTGGCGACGAGCACCTCGGCGCCGGCCGGCACCGGTACCGGCGTGGCACCGAAGTTGGTCAACACGGTCAGCTCACCGTTGCGGAAGCTCAGCACCTCGTCGCCGGAGGACAACCACTCCAGGGTGCCGCGGCCCAGCCCGTGGGCACGGCGCAACCGCAGCGCCGTGCGGTACAGCTCGTACGTCGAGCCGGGCACGTCGCGCTGGCGGTCCAGCGCGTACTCCGCCCAGAGCGCGGGCTGCGGCAACCAGCTGGCGTCGGTCGGTCCGAAGCCGTACGACGGGGCGTCGGCCTCCCACGGGATCGGCACCCGGCAGCCGTCCCGGCCGCGCTGGGTGTGCCCGCTGCGCGCCCAGGTCGGGTCCTGCCGGGCCTCGTCGGGCATCGTGGTGTGCTCGGGCAGCCCCAGCTCCTCGCCCTGGTAGAGGTACGCCGAGCCGGGCAGCGCGAGCATCAGCACGGTGGCCGCCCGGGCGCGGCGCAGACCGAGCGCGGCGTCGGGCTGCGGGTCACCGACGCCGATGCCGTTGGGGCGTACGGTGCCGACCGGCAGGCCGAGCCGGGAGGCGTGCCGCACCACGTCGTGGTTGGACAGCACCCAGGTGGTCGGCGCGCCGACCGAGTCGGTCGCCTCGAGCGAGCGGGTGATCACCGCGTACTGGGCCGGTGCGGTCCACGCCGCGAGCAGGTATTCGAAGTTGAACGCCTGGTGCATCTCGTCCGGGCGGACGTAGCGGGCCAACCGCTCGGCCGGTTCCACCCAGGCCTCGGCGACCAGCACCCGCTCGCCGGGGTAGCTGTCCAGAACCCGCCGCCACTGCCGGTAGATCTCGTGCACGCCGTCCTGGTCCCACATCGGCGGGCGGGGCTTGTCGATCTCGTTGCCGGAGAGGATCTCCTGCGGTTCCTGCCAGTCGGCCAGGTCGGCCTGCTTGATGAGGCCGTGCGCCACGTCGACGCGGAAGCCGTCCACCCCGCGGTCCAGCCAGAACCGCAGCACGTCGAGGAACTCCGCGTGCACCTCCGGGTTGTCCCAGTTGAGGTCCGGCTGGCCGGTGTCGAACAGGTGCAGGTACCACTGGCCGGGCTGCCCGTCGGCGTCGACAGTGCGGGTCCAGGCCGGACCACCGAAGACGCTCTGCCAGTCGTTCGGCGGCTGGTCGCCGCCCGGGCCCCGGCCGTCCCGGAAGATGTACCGGGACCGTTCCGGGCTGCCGGGCGCGGCCGGCAGCGCGGCCTGGAACCAGCGGTGCGCCGACGAGGTGTGGTTCGGCACCAGGTCGACGATCACCCGCAGGTTGCGGGACCGGGCCTCGGCGATCAGCTTGTCCGCGTCGGCGAGGGTGCCGAACAGCGGGTCGATGTCGCGGTAGTCGGCCACGTCGTAGCCGGCGTCGGCCTGCGGCGACGGGTAGAAGGGAGAGAGCCACACCGCGTCCACGCCCAGCTCGACCAGGTGGTCGAGACGGGCGGTGATGCCGGGCAGGTCACCGATCCCGTCCCCGTCCGAGTCGGCGAACGAGCGGGGGTAGATCTGGTAGATGGCGGCCTCGGTCCACCAGCCGGTGGCCGGTTGATCGGAGGAGGTCTGCTGCGTCGGGTCGGTGTTCAGGGTCGTCTCCCGTGTTGCGGTGTGTTGATTTCAGTGTGCCCGGGGCGGCGCGGTCGAATCCCGCACCACCAACCGGGTGGGCAGGACCACCGGAGTGTCGCAACCGGTGCCCCGTTGACTGACGACAGGGTTCGGCGGTCGGGCCCCGAGCGGGTCGAGCAGCATCTGTGCGGCGAGCCGGCCCTGCTCGGCGGCGGGCTGGGCGACGGTGCTGAGCCCGAGCACACCGGCCAGGTAGTGGTCGTCGATGCCGACCACGCTGACGTCCTGCGGCACCCGCAGCCCGACGTCACGCAGGGCGGTCATCGCGCCCATCGCCATCTCGTCGCAGGCGGCGACGATCGCTGTCGGCGGCTCGCCGCGGGCCAGCAGTTCGGCGGTGGCCCGGTTGCCGCCGTCGATGGTGAAGGTGGACTCGATGTCCAGGGTCGGGTCGGGTCGCAGGCCGGCGGAGCGCAGCGCCGCCTGGTAACCCCGCCGTCGGTCGAGGTGGGTGGTGAAGGCCAACTCGTCGTCCGGATCGCCGGAGATGTGGGCGATCCGGTGGTGGCCGAGGTCGATCAGATGCTTGGTGGCGACCCGCGCGGCGGCCACGTCGTCGATGCGTACGCACGGCCAGTTGGGCACCCTGCTGCCCGAGCTGATGGTGACTCCGGGCAGTTCCAGGCTGGCGAGCGCGGTCAGGTCGGCCGGACGCAGGGGCGTGGCGACCAGCATGATGGCGTCCACCCGCTTGTGCAGGTTGGCGGTGCGCAGGACCCGCTGGCGGACCTGCTCCCGGCCGCCCAGGTTGTAGAGCAGCAGGTCGTAGCCGGACTGGTGCAGGTACTCCTCGACCGCTTCGACGACGGTGCTGAAGAACCACCGGGTGATGCGGGGGACGACCACCGCGACAGTGCCGGTGCGACCACCGGCGAGCCGGGACGCGCTCGGTGAGACCTCGTAGTCGAGCTGTTCGGCGGCGGCCAGTACCCGGCGTCGGGTGGCGGCCGAGACCGTCGGCAGCCCCCGCAGGGCCCGCGAGACGGTGGCCGTGGAGACCCCGGCCAGCCGGGCCACATCATCGATCCTCGTCACGGTTACCCCCGCTCGGTGCCCGGTGCCCGGTGCCCGCCGCCGCCCGAGGGCCAGGCGACGGCGGGCGCGCGGTCAGCCCTTGACGCTGCCGGCGAGCAGACCTCGCACGAAGAAGCGCTGCAGGGACAGGAACACGATGAGCGGTACGACGATCGACACGAACGCGCCGGCGGTCAGCCGTTGCCACTCGTTGCCCCGGGTGCCGGCCATCTCGGCCAGCCGGACGGTGAGCGGGGCGGTCTCGTCGCCACCGCCGGCAAAGATCAGCGCCACCAGCAGATCGTTCCAGACCCAGAGGAACTGGAAGATGCCGATCGCGGCCAGCGCCGGGGTGATCAGCGGCAGCACGATGGTGCGGAAGATCTTCGGGTGGGTGGCCCCGTCGACCCGGGCCGCCTCCATCAGGTCCCCCGGCAGTTGCGAGATGAAGTTGTGCAGCAGGTAGACGGCGAACGGCAGCGCGAAGCAGGTGTGCGCGAACCACACCTGGGCGAACTTCTGTTCGTCGACCAGGTCCCAGGCCGGCATCAGGGTGACGCCGCCGAGGCTGACGCCGGTGGAGAAGAACTTCAGCAGCGGCACCAGGGCCATCTGCAACGGCACGATCTGCAACGCGAAGATCGCGATGTAGGCCCAGTCCCGACCCCGGAAGTTGATCCAGGCCAGCGCGTACGCCGCCAGGGAGGCGAAGGCGAGCGGGAAGAGCACCGACGGAATGGTGATCGCCAGGGAGTTGATGAAGTAGCTGGCCAACTGCCCGGACGACGATGACCGGCCGAACAGGACCTGCTGGTAGTTCTCGAAGGTGAACTGCGGGTTGGTGAAGGCCGTCCACCAGCCGGTGGTCTTGATCTCGTCTTCGGGCCGGAGCGAGGAGATGAACAGGCCGAAGGTCGGGATGGTCCAGAGCACCGCGATGACGATCGAGACGAGCGTCGCGGTGCGGCTGTTCAGCCGCTTGCGGACCCGCCCGGCCGTGGTGGTCGGGGTGCCGTCGGTCTTCTGGGTGCCGGCGGCGACGGTGGGCGTTGCGGTTGTCATCTCAGCCCTCCCGCTGCTGACGGAGGTTGCGGATCTGGTAGATCACGATCGGGATGACCAGGATGAAGAGGAAGACCGCGAGCGCGGAACCCTGCCCGTTCTCGCCGTACCGGAACGCCTGGTTGTACATCTCGTTGGCGATCACGCTGGTGTCGTAGTTGCCGTTGGTAGCGGTCCGGACGATGTCGAAGACCTTGAGCGTGGCGATCGACAGGGTCACCACCACCACGATCAGCGCCGGTCGGATGGTCGGCATGGTGATCTGCCAGAACATCTGCCACGGGCTGACGCCGTCGAGCCGGGCGGCCTCGACGATGTCGGCGGGGATGGCCTTGATCGCGGCGGAGAGCACCACCATGGCGAAGCCGGCCTGGATCCAGACCATGATGACGATCAGCAGCAGCGTGTTCAGCGGTGATTCCAGCAACCACTGCTTGGGCTCGCCGCCGAGGCTGACCACGATGTGGTTGAGCAGGCCGATCTGGTCGCCGTCGCCCCGGTAGGCGTAGACGAACTTCCAGATGATGCTCGCGCCGACGAACGAGATGGCCATCGGCAGGAAGATCAGTGACTTGGCGACCGCCTCGAACCGGGCCTTGTCCACCAGCACGGCGTAGATCAGGCCGAAGCCGGTCGCCACCAGCGGGACCAGGATCACCCAGATCAGGCTGTTGGTCAGCACCCGGACGATCGAGTCGTCGGAGAACATCCAGCGGTAGTTGGCCAGGCCCACCCACTCGTTGCTGTCCTTGTCCATCAGGGAGAGCAGCGTGGTGCGGATGGCCGGCACGACCAGCCCGATGGTGAGCAGCAGCACCGTCGGCAGCATGAAGAAGAGCGCGAAGAGCCCTTCCCGTTGCTTCGAGCGCCGGGGGAGCGGGGCGCCGCTGGCGGACGCGGCGACCAGCTGCGCCTCCCGACGGCGGGCGAACCAGGCCGGCACCACGTCGAGAAGCAGGAGCAGACCGCCCACCACCGCGACGAAAGCGATCAGCCCGTACATCAGCATGAGGAACTTCGGCTGCTCCTCAGCGAAGTCGAACTCCATCGACCCTCCCAGGTCCGGATCCGTCGGTGGGCCGGCCCGCGGGTGCGGACCGGCCCACCGCTCAGATCACTTCCAGCTGCTCTCGATGCCCTGGAGCACCGACGCGGTGTCCTTGCCGTTGATCCACTCGACCATGCCCTTCCAGAACGTCCCCGCGCCGACCGCGGCCGGCATCAGGTCGGATCCGTCGAAGCGGAAGACGCCGGTCTTGTCCTGCAGGATCTGCACGGAGAGCTTGTCGATCGGGCTGGCGACGTTGGCGATGTCCAGCTTGTTGTTCGCCGTGACCCAGTTGCCGAGCTTCGCGCGGCTGTTGACGTACTCGGCCGAGGCGAGGTAGGTCTGCACCGCCTGCACCTCGGGGCGGTCGGCGAAGCCGACGACGAACTCGCCCGCGCCGAGCACCGGCTTGCCCTTGGCCGTGTCGATGGCCGGGAAGTAGAACGCGAACGCGTCGCCGTCCTCGGCCACCTTGGTGCCCTCGGGGAACTGGTTGGCGTAGAACGACGCCTGGCGGTGCATGGCGCACTTGCCGGTGGTGACCGGCAGGCCGGCCTCACCGAAGGCGGTGGTGCCGATGCTCTTCACCCCGCCGAAGCCGCCGTTCATGTACTTCTCGTTCTTCAGGATCGTGCCGGCCCGGTTGACGGCGTCGACGATCCGCGGGTCGTTGAACGGGATGGCGTGGGTGGTCCACTGGTCGTAGACCTCGGGGCCCTGCGTACGCAGGATCACGTCCTCGATCCAGTCGGTGGCCGGCCAGCCGGTGGCGTCACCGGACTCGATGCCGGCGCACCACGGCTTGATGCCGCTCGCCGCGATCGTGTCGCTGAGCTTGATCATGTCGTCCCAGCTGGTGGGGACCGTCCAGCCCTTCTCCTTGAAGAGCTTCGGCGAGTACCACACGAAGGACTTCACGTTGGCGCCGAGCGGCACACCGTAGAGGGTGCCGTTGACGGTGCCGTACTTCAGCCAGTCGGCCGGCATGTTCTGCTCGGCCATCGTCTTGGTGTCGGCGCCGAGGGACTTCAGCTTGCTGGCGTCGGCGAACCGCTTGACCAGGCCCGGCTGGGGCACGAATGCCAGGTCGGGCGCGTTGCCGCCGTCGACCCGGACGGGGAGCTGCGCCTCGAACTCGGCGTTGCCCTCGTAGTCGATCTCGATGCCGGTGCAGTCCTCGAACGTCTTCCAGGAGTTCCTGAGCAGGTCCGCCTCGGCGTCACGGATGGACGCGTAGATGGAGACCTTCTTGCCGTCGTGGCCGTCGTACTTCTCGTATGCGGCGCACTCCGCGGAGCCCGCGTTGCTGCTCTTCTTGTCGTCGCCGGTACCGCAGGCGGTGGCGCTGAGCGCCAGCCCGAGTACGCCGGCGATCACGAAGGCCTGGCGTGGTCTGGTGAAGACCGCCATGCCGTCCTCCTTCCTATCCGGCGCGGTCTCGCTGGTGACCCGTCGCCGGTCCGATTGGGCGTGCACACATGTAAGCGCTTGCATCCGGCCGGGTCCACCCCCTGTCAGACACGACCGAGTAACAATCCGGAAACCTGCCGGCTGCCTGGTGGGCGCGCTCCCGGGGCAGGCGCGGGGACCCTTCGAAGATTGACGATGTCTGTCAGGTCAGCCGCACGGGTCGAGGTTCCGACGGCGGGCAGTGGCGGTGGCGGCCACCTGATCACCGCGCAGTGCCGCTGAACAGGGGGACACTGCTGTCGCGACAGCTTCAGCTTTGTCATTATTTGCGGCGATTGTTGGCTATGCTCACCCCAGGCCGTACGTGAGCCTTCTTCGCCTGTGCTCGCGATGTCGGCGACCGACGGGGGTGCGACAGATGCGCGGTCCGCTCTGGAGAGGGTGGCTGTGGAGCCCGCGCATCTGGTGGTCACGGGTGACGCGCCGGGCCACCAGTTGGTATCAGGGTCGGCAGCAGCCGGAACGACGGGCGCGAGCCGCCCGACCGGCCGCCCCGGCTCGCTGGTGGCACCCCCCGTGGTGGTGGTTGGCGCTGGTCCTCGGCGCGGGCGTGATCACCGCGGTGTGGACCTTGACCCAGTTCGCTCTTCCCCTGTTCAACGTCGCGTACGGGCGTCTGCACGGCGGTGGGGAGCCGTTGTCGATCTTTTTTCTCACCAGCGACTGGTGGTGCGGTCGGGCCGACAGCGGCCAGTGCGCGAAGCTCGGCGGCTTCCTTTACAAGATCGTCGCCTTGTCCCTGGTCTTCATCGGCTTCTTCCTGGTCATGCGGTACCACGTGTACCGGTGGTACCGCAGGATGGCCCGGAAGTCGCCGGAGGAACTGGTCTCCACATCCAACGACGCGCTCGCCGAGATCGTCGGGCGGGACGAGCTGTGCGAGGTCCTGATCGAGCGGATCCGCCGCCGGGAGGTTCGCTGCCCGATGGTGCTCGTGGGTGGAGTGGGCGCTGGCAAGAGCGCAGTCCTGGTCAAACTGACACACCTGCTCGCCGCCCGTCAGGTGGTGCCCATCCCGCTGCGGCTCCGGGACGTGCCCGACCCGTCGCAGGTCGATTTCGAGGCTCTGGCGAAGAAGCGGTTCGAAGACATCATCGACGCCCGCCTGTACAGCGGTGGGCAGGCCGACCGGCTCTGGCGGCAACTGCGGTGGAGCAACCAGATCGCCGTGCTCGCCGACGGGCTGGACGAACTCGGCGGTGGCGGGCAGCAGCGGCAGCACGACAGCGTGCTGCGGGAGGCGTTCACCAAGGCCGCTCAAAACCGCCTGCCGCTGATCGTCGCCACCCGCCCGTACGACCCGCTGCGTGGGATGCCCGCCGTCGTCGTCGGGTTGGAGCCGCTCAGTGAGGGGACCGCGCTGGAGTACGGCCTGACCGGCGAGGATCGGTTGGCCCGCGCGTCCTGGGCCGTCGTCGCCAACCTGCTGCACGCCGCCGACGTCACCGAGTCCCCGATCTACCTGAAGGTCATCCGTGACCTCAACAGGTGTGGGCGGCTCCCCCAGGAACTCAACGCGCACGACGAGCCCGGCGGGGCGTCCCGCCCTGCCGACCGGTCAACGGTCCGGTGGGCGCTGCTGTCGGCGTGGCGACGGGCGTTGGAGGAGGGCTACATCCGGGAGGACTTCGCCCGCGGGCTCGACGACCGTCGCGACGCGCTGGCCGTGGTGTCCGCGTTCGCCTGTGCCGGCTTCTGGCACAACTCGCTGGAGGTGACGTACGACGACCTGACCGACAACGGGCGGTGGATCGAACCAGACCACGACCTGAACGGCGTCCGGCAGGCATTGGGCCGGCGACTCAACGGGCGCCTGGACATCACGAGCCCCGACGATCTGGCGGTCGCTCTGACCGAGGCCGGCGAGCTGTCCGTGGTGGATCTTCAGGCGGACGGGCTGCGCTTCCAGCACGGCGTGATCCAGGCGTACCTCGGCGTTGATCTGCTCGCCGAGGAGGACGTGGGGCGGCCCCTGATTACCACGCTCCTTCAACACCAGCCGAGTCGGGAACTTCTGATCGCGCTGACCCTGCTGTCCCGACGCGGTGCCGCGGCTGCCCAGGCGCAGCCGACGCCGCCCGGCGGGGCCGGTAGCGTAGCCACCCCGATCGCACTCCCGCAGCTGGTCACCATGCTGCGTGACCAGGCGCGCGCCCCGGGCAATCGATGTTGGCGGCTGGAGATGTACGCCACCGCCGTCGAGATCGACACGAGTGCCCCCGTACCCGATCACGACCGGCTGGTGGCGGACATCGCGCAGCGGTGGTCCGAATTCCAGGAGAACGAGGCCCCGGACCGCCCGTTGGACGAGGCCAAGCTGACTCTGATCCGACGCTGGGGGGACGCGGCCCGGCTCGTCGGCGACCAGCGGCGGCGCGGAGGGCCGGCGATCCGACCAGACGAACTTTCGAGTTACCTGACACTCTTCGGCCTGGCCCTGCGGGAGGGGTCGTACCGGGTGCGACTCGCCGCGGTGCGGGAGATCGGCCTCGGTGGCCGGGACGCGGCCGCCGCGCTTCGCAAGATCGGTGGCCCGGTGCCGCGGATACCGCACGAGGGTGACACCCACGCCGGGTCCGACCGGGAGCTTCAGCTACGGGGCTGGTTGGTGCCGCTGCTGTATCTGTCCACGGTGCGGGACACCGAGGGCCCGACGGCCGCTGCGGACGAGACGGCCGCTCACCTCGCCGCGTGGCTTCGGGAACTCGCCGCGTATGACGCGACCGGCCAACGCCGTCTGGGGATCGCGTCGGAGATCGCGCTGGCGCAGGGATTCCGGTTCGCGGCCAACATCCGGCACCTTCCGGTCGGGCGCCGGGACGCGGATCGTAGCTTCCTCGTCGAGAAGGCCGAGTTCGCGTTGCGGCACTCCCGGTACTGGTACAGCCAGCTCGCCCTCATCCAGGCGTTGACCCTGCTCGCACTACCGATGGACCCCGGCGAACCGTTGCCCTCCCACGGGCACGGCGCAAGCCCGTTCGGCCTCGTTCAGCACTGGTTGCGCATCGCGGGCAGCGAGGTGCCGGGTCGGGGGCAGTGCACGGCCCACCCCTTCCTGCTCGAAACAGGCCGGCTGTGCACCACGGCGTTGGCTACCCGTCAACCGGAACGCTACTGCTGGGTGGACGAGGGTGAGACCGCCAGTCGGGTCGGTTCGTGTAGCCCGTCGGTGGACGTACGCCGGATCCAGAGTCTCTGGATTCCTGATTCGATGGGGTGGAGCGTGCTCGTGCCGCGCGCGGAACGTCTCCTGGCCGACGTGATGCTGATGTCGAACCTCGCCGACCGGGGTTCAACACAGGCGGAGCGGGAGGAGCGGCTGCACCGGGCCGACCGCTGCGAGGTGCCTCCGTGCCTGACCACCGACCGCTCGGCGATGGAGCCGGAGCGCACGGTGCACGCCACGGAGGGGCGTACGCCGGGCGCGTCCTGCTTGGATGACTGCGAGTTTCGGCTCTGTCCGTTGCCCGCCAAGGGAGAACCGCTGCCACACAAGATGGACCAGAATTTCTGCGCCCGCCAGGCCGACCTGGCCACCTTCCGCTTCGCACTGAAGGCGCGCGCCCCCTGGCAGAGCGTCCCCCGCCCGGGAATGCGGCGCTTCTGGCGCGCGATGTCCCGACGCGACCTGCCGAAGTGGCGTCGCTGGTGACCGACGCACCAGTGGGTCAGGTGTTCAGCTGCCAGATCGACAGGTTCAGCGCGGCGGCGAAGGTTACCCAGGCCCAGTAGGGCAGCATCAGCGCGGTGGCGACCCGGGACACCCGGACGAACAGCAGCACGGTGAGGCCGATCGCCAACCACATCAGCACAATCTCGGCGAACGCCAGCCCGTACTGCCCCGCGCCGAAGAACAGCGGGGTCCAGATGGCGTTGAGGACCAGTTGGGCGGTCCAGGCCCAGAGGGCGGGGGAGAAGCCGACCCGTCGCCACACCAGCCAGCCGGCCACCGCGATCAACGCGTACAGCAGCGACCAGACCGGGCCGAACAGCCACGAGGGGGGCGCCCAGTCCGGCTGCCGCAGGCTCGCGTACTCGTCGGTGGTGCCCTGTACGCCCAGCCCGCCGATGGCGGCAGCGATGAAGACCGCCATCCCGAAACCGACGAGGGCCCACCACTGGCGGCGACCGGAGGTCCTCGGGGCGTCCTGAGATGTCTCCATAGTCAAGATGTTTCCGCAGATCGGCGGTGGCAAACCGCCGGACACGAAAGCGCCGGGATCGCTGCGACCGGTGCCTCTGTCGGGAGGACGAAGCTCCGGTCGCGGCGACCCCGGCGGGTCCCGGTGTTACCGATGATGAGCGCTAATTGAAGATGCTGACACCACCCGGGCCGACCAACAGCCCGACGACGATGAGGACGATGCCCCACAGGATCTGCCGGCGGAACAGCGCGAGGATGCCGGCGACCACGAGTACGACTGCGAGAATCCAGAGAATCAGCTCCATGACCTCTGACTACCCGACTGGCCGATCGGGGAAACCTGGTCGGTGTCGAGTTGATCGCCAACGTGGAAGACGCTGTACGCCTGCTTGATCACCGGGTGTGCGACGTTGCGGACGCGTACCCCGCCGGGGGTCGTGCCGCGCTCGGTCCCGGCGTGCGCGTGCCCGTGCACGGCCAGCGCCGTGGGCGCCGAGTCGATCGCCTGCCCCAGCTGGTACGACCCGAGGAACGGGTAGATCTCCAACGGTTCCCCGGCCAGCGTGTCCGGCACCGGCGAGTAGTGGGTGAGCGCCACCAGCATGTCGCAGTCCAACGAGCGCAGCGCCGCACCGAGCCGGTCCGCGCTGTCGGTGGTGGTGCGGACGAACGCCTTCATCTCCGGCTCGCCGAAGTCACTCGCGCACCGGCCGGCGAACCCGCCGCCGAAGCCCTTCACGCCGGCGATGCCGAGCCGACCACCAGCGCAGTCCAGCACGACGCCGTTGCCCTCCAGCACGGTGATGCCCGCGTCCTCCAGTACCTTGACCACCTGCGGCACCTGGTCACACTGGTGGTCGTGGTTGCCCAGCACGGTCACCACCGGCACAGCCAACCCACCGAACTCCGTCGCCACGCAGCGCGCCTCGGCCTCGGTGCCGTGCCGGGTCAGGTCCCCGGCCAGCAGCAGCACGTCGGCGCACTCCGGCAGCTCCTCCAACGCCGGTCGGAACCGACCGACGACGTCCTCGTCCAGATGCACGTCGCCCACGGCGGCGATCCGGATCACCATGGAACCTCCCTCAGGGCAGTTGCTCGATCTCCGTGGGCGCCTGCGCGCGGATCACCCCGATGTCGCTGGTGACCGGCACGTCCGGGAAGCGCTCCGACACCAGACGCAGGATCTCCTCCCGCCGGTGCGGGCTCTCCACCTCGCCGTAGAGCACGAGGGCGCGTTCCCGCCGGATCACGGTGATCCCCTGTTCGGCGACGGCGGGGTCCTCGACGAGCAACCGTTGGATCTCCGCTTCGACGTACTCGTCCGGTGGCCCGGTGTCGATGTCGCGATGGTGGGTCACGATGTCCCCTCTCCTGGTTGGGCGCCGGCGGCCGGCACCACCTCCAGCCGGTCCAGCAGCACCAGGAACGCCTCGGCGTACGGCGAGTGCTGCGTCTCCTTGCGTACCCGTTCCCAGTCGATCTGCTCCCGCAGCGAGCGGGCCAGTGGCAGACCCCGGGCGAAGTCGCAGTAGTGCTGGGAGAAGCTGAGCAGTTTGTGCACCATCAGCTGGGTGGCGGACAGCACCGGCATGTGAATCGCGTCCACCGGCCGGATGACGGTGTCGGCGAACGTCTCCTCGGTCACCGGCGTCTCGATCGGCCGGTGGATCAGGTCCACCATCCGGCCGTCGTCGAAGACCTTGACCAGCCAGTCCTCCGGTGGGCGCTCGGCGACGAAACCGGCGGCCACCAGGGCCTGCAGCGCCTGTTCCACGTCCACTTCCCGGATCAGGAAGTCGACGTCGTGATCGCTGGAGTGGCCTCCGTGGGCGTAGACGGCGAAGCTGCCGCCGAGGGCGAACGGAATCTCGGACTGCTTGAGCACGGCGGCGACCTTCTTGAGGGTGTGCACAAGACTCTCGTCCCCGCGCTCAGCCATCTGGTTCCTCCGTCGTCGTGTTGGTGGACCGGCGGTTGGATTTCAAAGTCCGGTACCCGGCATTCCGGTCGGCCACACCTGCCGGTGTCGCGGTCGGGCGTCAACAGGGATGAAGCATGACAAACCTCGCGGGGCGGGTGCGTCGGTCGGATAATCTGTGGAGAGTGGCCAGATCATCGGGGATGCGACGACGCAAGGCCCGTTTGCGCACTGTCGCCCTGATCGGCATCGACGGTTCGGGCAAGACCACCCAGGCGCACCGGCTGGCCGACGCGCTGACCGCCGCCGGGCGCCCGGCCCGGTACCGACGCAACGCCAGTGGCCGGCGCTGGCTCGCCCGGCTCGCCCACCGACTCGGCCGGCCCGACGCGCAACGGCTCGTCGGGCGCGACGGTGTGCTGGCCGTGGAGTCGGTGCTGCGCTGGCTCGCCATCGCGATCGCCCTGATCAGCTGCCTGCTCACCGGCCGGACAGCGGTGATGGACCGCTACTCGGCCTGCCAGTACGCGAGCATCCGGGCGCACGGCGGGCAGCGCTGGGAGCGGCTCGCGCGGGCCGGCTACCGGTTGTTCCCGACGCCGCAGGTGACCTTCCTGCTCTCCGTCGACCCGGCGGAGGCATACCGGCGCATCGAGGAACGCGGCACCGATCACGAGACGATGGGGTGGCTGACCGCCGCCGACACCGCCTACCGGACGCTGCCCGAGTACCCCACCTTCGTGTTGGTGGACGCGGGCCGCCCGGCCGAGGAGGTGACCGAGCAGATCCAGGCGCACCTGGAGACCTGGCTGCCGTCGTCCGCGCCGGCCGGGGACGACCTGGGGTCGGTGGCGGCTCAGGCCCGCCCGTAGACCGGAACGGTGGCGCCACTGGTCGGGGCGGACTCGTCCGACGCGAGGAACCGGATCACCGGCGCGATCTCGGCCGGGGTCACCCAGCGGGAATGGTCGGCGTTGGGCTGCGCGGCCCGGTTCGCCGGGGTGTCGATGACGCTGGGCAGCACGGTGTTGCAGCGCACGTGCTGCGACCGGTACTCCACCGCTACCGCGTTGGCGAAGGCCAGCACCGCCGCCTTGGCCGTCGAGTAGCCGGCCGCGCCCCGGAACGGGGCCAGGGCCGCGCGGGCCGAGACGCAGACCACCGCGCCGCCGCCGGCCGCCACCAGGTGCGGCAGCGCGGCCTGGGTGACCAGGTAGGTCGGCCGCAGGTTGACGGTGAGCATCCGTTCGAACTCCTCGACCGGGGTCTCGTGCACCAGCCCGCCGCTGGCGTACCCCCCGACCAGGTTGACCACCGCGCGCAGCGGCGCCGCCGGGTCGCCGAGCGCGGCCTCGACCGCCTGCGCCGCACCCGCCGGGTCGGCCAGGTCCGCGACCACCGGGACCACCCCCGCTGCCGCCGGCTCCGATCCGGGCCGGGCTTCCCGCTGCGGTACGACCACCCGCCAGCCCGCCTCGACGAACGCGGTGACGACCGCCCCGCCGAGCCCGCCGGTGCCTCCGGTCACCACCACGCTGCGCTCCGCCATGCCCCCAACGCTAGCCCCCACCC